>WTKA01000006.1 GCA_011524605.1 Hyphomicrobiales bacterium
CCCAAGCTATTGGTGGAATGGCGATCGTTATTTAGGCCCTGCAGTTCTTTTACAGGCCTATCGCTGGCTTATTGATAGTCGTGATGAATCAACAGGTGATCGTCTTGATAATCTAGAAGATCCATTCCGCCTTTACCGTTGCCACACGATTATGAATTGTGCCAATACATGTCCTAAAGGATTAAACCCTGCAAAAGCGATTGCAGAAATCAAGAAAATGATGGTGGAAAGACGCGTATAATCATTTCTTTTATATATTTTATAAGAGCATTACACGTTTAAATCTTTTTTTATTCTTGAATAAAAAGACAGAATCTCGGATTTATGAAAATCCGAGATTCTTTATTGCATGATTCTTATTACGATAGAGCTTAGCCGATCGTGATATTCTCAATATCGTAAAGGTTATAAGTCGTGTCATAGACGCCATCATTATCAATATCGATCTTCAATTTTGCATCTGTGTTTGAATCAAGATTGATATTTGCAATACCTGTATCTTCATCAACCGAGAAGGTTAGATTGTTATTGCTTGTCTCTAAACTGATTCTCGTAGAGCCATCTGTCAATTCAAGATAGCCATCTGTTTGATCGATATCATCGGCACTATACAGCAGCTCTCCTAAATTTTGCAGCTCAAGCTGTACTTTATCTTTCCAAGCAGTGTTATTTTGCTTTCCATTCGTAGCACCACCATAAACTTGAGTGCCATTATCCGCTGTATCACCAGAAAGAATGAATGTATCTGCATGATTACCACCAATAAGCGTATCAGCACCACCGCTAGAATAAATGATGTCATTGCCATTGGCACCATGAATTGAGTTATTGCCTGCATCTCCTTTAAAAACATCATTATATTTTGAGCCATAAAGATTTTCTATATTAGAGATTTGATCGCCCTGAGCATCGCCACCTGTTGCTGTACCTGCGGTTAAATCAACATTCACAGCTTTTCTAGAATTGCTATAGCTTAACCAGTCAATGCTATCGCCGCCGTCAAGAATATCTGCGCCTGCACCGCCATTGAGACTATCATAGCCGTCACCGCCCATCAGCGTATCGTTACCGTTATTGCCCCAAAGCGTGTTGTTGCCTGCATCACCAATAAGCGTATCATTAAATCTAGATCCAACGATTTGCTCAACATTTTCAAATGTGTCCCCTGCTGCATGACCGCCAGATCCCGTGCCTGTGCCTAAATCAACGGTAACCGCAGCATTTGAATTTTCATAGCCTAGCCTATCAACACCTGTGCCACCATCTATGTGATCAGCACCCGATTCGCCGCGTAAAACATCATTGCCAGCACCGCCGATTAAAGTATCATTTTGGTTGCCACCACTTAGGAAATCATGTCCAGCACCGCCGTCGATATAATCCGCACCATTATGACCAGAGAGACGATCACGACCATCACCACCAAGCATCGTATCAGCAAGCTTAGAGCCTATGAAACCTTCAATATTAATGAAGGTATCACCTTCTATATCACCACCTGTGAAAGTTTGTGTTGCAACATTAATATTCACTGCTTGCTTAGAGCTAACATAGCTTGCATAGTCAGTGCCCGCGCCACCGTCAAGAATATCAGCGCCAACGCCACCTTCTAGGGTATCATTACCACTGCCGCCATTAAGCGTATCTTCACCACCTTCTCCGTATAGCCTATCGTGGTTATTGCCGCCGTGTAAAACATCATTACCATCACCGGCCCATACAGCATCACGACCAGCGCTACCTGTCACAACATCTGCATGTTTAGAAGTAATAAGCCCTTCAAAGCCAGAGAATGTATCGCCTTCAGCATCACCGCCAGAGCCTGTACCCGTTGCAAGATTAATAGTAACACCTGCCGTTGACGTACGATAATCTACTCTATCCCAGCCTGAACCACCAACGAGGTTATCAGCGCCTGCGCCGCCATTGATAGTATCATTGCCTGCACCGCCATTGATCGTATCATTACCACTACCTGCATGAACATAGTCATGGCTACCACCAGTATTAACAATATCATCTCCGCCGCCAGCCCAAACTCGGTCTTTACCTGTGCTGCCTGTTACGGTATCCGCATGACTAGAACCTGCAATACCTTCAAAGCCAGAGAAGGTATCCCCTTCAGCATCACCGCCAGTGCCTGTGCCATTTTGCAGATTTAGCGAAACACCTTCACTTGAGGTCGTATAATCAAGCGTATCCCAACCGGAGCCGCCGCTTAACGTGTCAGCGCCCTCACCGCCAAAGATGCGGTCATTGCCTGTGCCACCGTCGATCACATCATCGCCTTCGCCGCCATAAAGCTTATCATTGCCCGTGCCGCCAGCTAAATTGTCATCGCCCGTGCCGCCGTCGATAGTATCATTGCCTGAACCACCGTCAATATTATCAGTGCCGCCATTGCCATAGAGCTTATCATGACCGTTTGCGCCCTGAATGCTATCGTCACCACCAGCACCTTCTATCTTCGTATCGCTAGATGTTGTTGCCAACACATTTGGCGCAATATTGTCTCCGTTCAAATCAAGGCCGAATTGATTTTCAAGCCCCTTCACCGCTTCATCATTAGTAGCAGCTGTTATAGATTGACTTAAATAATTGCCTTCATTATCGATTGTCCAAACAGTGAATTCCTCACCAGTTTCGCTACGCATCAAGACTTCAAAGCCGCCTGCATCAGTGTTTGACAAACCTGCAAGCGTTAATCCTTCAAGCTGATCAACTGTAACCGGCTCGCCATCTTTTTTCAAAGTAATATCACGCCCATCTTCTGTCTCAATGATGATAGTGCCAGTATACCCTGTTTTTAAATTAACATTATCAACAGAAGCAACATTCCCATTTAACGCTGATTGTTGCTCAGCTAAAGCAATCATTTCTTCTTCAGTTAAGGATACAACATTGCCATTGTCATTAAACATGAAGTTTTCGACACCAGAAACAATATCTTGCCCTTCGTCACCATTATCCACCTTATTATCAATGATTGTGAAGGTTTCGCTATCACCATCATACTCGACAGCGAAGTCATTAATATTGCCATAATATTGTACTGTATCTGACCCTTCTCCACCATAGATATAGTCATTACCTTGGTTGGCCTCGATATAGTCATTGCCAATACCGCCATCGATTACATCATCACCGCCTTGACCATAGATCTCATCATTACCTTCACCACCAATGAGAATATCATTGCCACCTTGCCCAAAGCTCGTTGCATCCTGGTCACCTAAAATCAGGTTATCACCAGCATCACCTGTAATATTGTTATCATCAGCCGCAAGACCATAAATTGTATCGCCTGCCGAGCCAAAGTTGACATAAGCTTCGCCATCAACTTGAATAATTTCTTGCTGATCGGCAACAGTGATATTAATCACTTGCGTCGCCCCCACAGAAACACCATTTTCAAGCGCTTCAACTTCTAGCGTGTAAAATTCTTGCGCATCCGCATCAAGAACACGCCCTTCAGCCACGCGGATCTCACCCGATGCAGAATCCACAACAAACATGCCATCATGATCATTGACCATTTGCAATGTTACCGCATCCCAGTTCACATCTTGCACATGCACTGTCGCAACAACTGTGCCCTCACCTGCACCCTCGCTCAAATCAGCATAATCGATTTGCATAAATTCAGGGATAGCCTCTTCAGACAAATCAATATTATGTGTCGTTAATGACTGAGAACCAACTAAATCATCAATTTCTAGATCACGATCCATCTGCATATCCCAATGGGATGTAAGATTAGGCTCTGATACGCTATCCACACCATTTTGAGCATCTTCATAGATCTCTTCAGATGTTCTAATCTCATCAAAAACGCGTACTTCATGCATTTTGCCTTGGAAAATCTGATCCGATGAAAAACCGCCGCCTAAGCTATCTTGCTCTTGGCCAAAGACAAGCGTGCCGCCACCTGAAATATTCATGTCCTTCATTGGTAATTCACCAATATAATTACCATCAATATAAAGGCCAAGCTGCCCCGCCGCTTCATCAAAAGTTAAAGCAATTTCATGATTATTGCCATCCATTAAGTCAGCTGCATTAATACCAAAATTAATCGGCGGTTGATCTTTTAAGTGAACCTGTAAGCTAGATGCGTTATGGGCAAAGCCTACTGTTAAAGCGTTATCATAGCTGCCTTCCGCATAAGAAAGAAGCGGTGTAAAACCACCTCCCAAATCCATTGTCGAAGAAAAAGCAACTTCAAGCGTTGTTTGGCCTGTCTCAAAGCCAGAATAATTCTGCACCTCTAGACGCTGATCTGTCTGGTCCATATTCAACTCAATGCCGCCCATCAAATCATTCACTTCAACACTTGTTGTGCCTTCTAAGTCGACCTCGGCAATACCGCCGCTTACATTTTCAACAACGCTATCTGCTTCAAAAGTCCAATTTGCATAAAGATTTTCTTCGCTACCGCTTACGCCATTTTCAACATCTGCTGCAATTTCTTCTGCCGAACGAACATCGTTGAAAAGAGCTGCATCGAAATATGTTCCTGAAAATTCTTGATCCGCGTCAAATCCGCCACCAACAAAATCCTGCTCTTGTCCAAAGACGAGTGTACCGCCGCCCTGAATAGTTAAAGGCTCAGGTAAAGTCTGTGTACTGACAAGGTTGCCGTCAACATAGAGTGACATCTCTTGGCTATCATTATCAACAGAAATAGCAAGATTATGAGCATTACCATCCATTAATCCCCATGCATCAATGTCAAACTCTACTGAACCGATAGAAGCGGCATGCACCTGCATAATGCTACCGCCATGATTGGTACCAATGGTAAATGCGTTATCATTGCCCATTTCGGCATATGACATAAGCGCTTTATAGCCATCATTAATATTCATAACAGAGGCAAAAGACATTTCAAAAGTGAAACCGCTTGATGCAAATCCTTCAAAACCTTCAACTTTTGCAGATTGACCCGTTGCATCACCATTATTCACAGTTAACCCTGTACCAAAATTTGCAAGCTCTGGTGCTGCAATTGCTGTACCTAATTCTTCCGTAACAGCCGTAGCAGTCGCGCTGCCAACTAAGTCTTCAACAACGCCTTCTTCTGTTGGTTCAAAATTCCATGCTGATACTAGGTTTTGATCATCTAAAGAATTTTCCTCAGTTAATAGGTCGCTAGCAATTTCATCAGCCGTTCTTAAATCATTATAAACAAGCGCTTGAGTTATCGCCCCTTCAAATGCTTGTTCCTGATCAAACCCGCCACCAACACGGTCTTGTTCTTGACCAAACACAAGAACACCGCCGCCTTGAATATCCATTTCACCCGTGAATTCTTTAGTGCCTAAAGAACGACCATCAACAAAGAGTGTCATTTCATTCGTATCAGGATCAACAACAAGTGATAAAGAATGCTGGCCGCCATCCATTAAACTATTTAAATCATAATTAAATTGAACAAAGCCAATGCCTTCAGCATAAACTTGGAAGCTATCTGCATCACGCATACCAATCAGTAAAGCATTGTCTGAACCTGTTTCTGCATAAGACACAAGACCAATAAAGCTTTCATCTTCTAATTCTGTTGCAGAAGCAAAATCAACTTGTAAAGTGAAAGGCGTTGCTGCAAAACCTTCAAAGCCATCAACCAATACCATATCAGAATTAGCTTCTTGAGTTGTGTTAAGCTGAACACCAGCATCTGGCAACGTAATTGCTGTTCTGCCGCCCACAACTGCTGTCGGTTCAAGCTGAACGATATTACCTGATACAATGTCCGCTAAGATATCCGCATGAGCAGAAGCTAAATCCCAGTGATGCACCATGCTTGTATCGCTAGCATAGGGAGAAGACCCGAATTGTGTATCTAGGCTCATTTGCGTCTGAGAAAGCAAGCTATCAAAAACTGAAATTTCTTGTAAAACAATACCGCCAGCATCTGCATTAAAAGCAGAATTATCATAAGTAGAATTAGAAAAATCTGATAAAGATTGACCAAATACAAGCGTTCCAGCCCCATTTAAGTCTAATGATGTCAGGCTTTCTGAACCAAGCTGGTTGCCATCAACATTCAAGCTCAATTCACCTGCTTGACTATCAAAACCTAAAGAAAATAGATGTGGTTGGCTATCAGCCATGTTGATAGAAGAAGCGTCAAAGCTTGCTAAAAAGCCATCGGATGTATGGAATTCAAACTGATTTGCGAGAGCGTTGAAACCAAAAGAAAAAGCTGAAGTATCGAACATATTATTTTCGATATAAGATGTATAAGGTGTATACCCTAATGTATTCCCAGATGATGCCTCTGCATCAATCATACGAAATTGGAGTGTGAATGCATCAGATATAAAGCCATCAAAATTTGTAGATGTCACTGGCGATGCTGAATCAGCAATATTCAGATTTATGCCAGCATAGTCATTTTCAAATGTCGTAAGTACCATAATAATATCCTATCAATAAACGCTTTTCTCGCAATATCCACCAGACTACCAACGAATTGTTTAGAAGTATAAAACAAACATGGATAGTAAATATTCTATTTATTTGATTGTATTTGAAAGGTTTTTTATTAAAATTTTATCTAATTAAGATAATTACACTTTGTTCAATGGCTGCTATGGCGCACAACGAAAGTTGCGACGCATAGTCATGCGCTCTGTGGGCTAAAAAAACAAAACAAATTATTGGTTCAAGGCACCGCGATGAGAAGTTGAATTTGCTCTCACGTGGGCTCGCTTCGTTTGATCTCATTATTTGATCGTTCAAGCGGCACTAAGCCTGCGCGCCTCAATGGCGCTAGTCCTTGATTCCAGCTATAAAAGCTGGAAGTCGTCCAAAGTGCCTATTAAAAAAAACAAATTGTTGGTTCAAGGCACCGCGATGAGACCAAGCGGAGTGAAACGAGCATTGATCAGTCGAAGAGCATTACTAAATA
>WTKA01000108.1 GCA_011524605.1 Hyphomicrobiales bacterium
TTATCTGCGTTTTTCTCCTTGAAGCAAACTATTTTTCTACCAATGCAGTCAATTATTGTATTGAGTCCAGACCCTAATCTTTTTGCAGTTTCTAGCTGCATGAAATATCAAAAATGAGAAAACTCCCAGTCTTTTGTTAGGCTGGGGGGTTCACGTATATTTTATAAAAATAGCTATTTATGTCCTGAGCCTAGGCTTCTAATCCATTAATCAGCTGATTGACGAAGCTGGTAATTTCATTCTCTAAATATTCTTTATCTAAGCCGATGAAGCGGCCTTGCAAGCTGAAAGCAACAATGCCATGAACGGCGGCGAAGAGTGTTTTCGCCTTGTTGGCTGCTTCTTCCTCGCTCATATGAGGGGAGAGGGCGTGCACTGGCTGTGCAATAAGACCCGTTAGCATGCTCAGCTTTTCTAAATACCATTGCGGCGCTTCAAAGCCAGATAGGCGAGCAAATTCAAAAACGGCATTCCAATGCTCATAATTGTCTTTGGCAAAGGCAATATAGCTTTGCGCCAAGCAGTGCAATATATCTTCCGCTTTTGTTTTGCCTTCAATGCTCGCCAACAGCTGCTTGCCCAGTTTTTCCAGTGTGCTTGCATTCACATGGATAATCAAATTATCAATATTGTCATAGGATGTATAAAGGCTGCCCAAAGAGCAATTGGCGAGCGTCGTAACTTTACGCGCTGTTAGGCCTTGCACGCCATTTTCACCAATTTCTTTATGCGCCGCTTCCAGCAAATTCAATTTGAGTTGCTGCTTTTTTTCTTCTCTATTTTGGGTCATTTACCTTACCGCACATATTTTTTGAACATTGTTCAAAATAATTGTTGAACATCGTTCATTTTTATTCTATAACAAATTTATGAACAGTGTTCATTTAAAGGAAATAGTAAAAATGATCAAATCTTTTATTACATTAATTAGGGGAAGCTCTTACGAAGCTTCACAAAATATCATTGATGCAAATGCACTCACACTTTTGCGCCAACAAATTAGAGATAGCACAAAGGATATAGAAAATGCACGAAAATCTATCGCTATCGCTCAAGCGCAAAATAAGCATGAAGCAGAAGAATTGCTCAGTATAAAAAATAAAATTCAAGAGTTAGAGGGCAGGGTCGTTGAAGCCATAGAGCAAGGAAAAACTGAATTAGCCCATGAAGGAGCAGAGGTCATTGCGATTTTACAAGATGAGCAAGATGAATTTGAAGCTAATCAAGATAAATTTGAGCGAAAAATAGCCTTGATGAAAAAGAGGCTGGCTCAATCTGAAGGTAGATTAAGAGAGTTGCAGCGCGGGCTAAGGCTTGCGGAAGTGACAGACAAAACACAGCGCCTAGGCCAGTCTGTTTCTTTGCCAAATGGCTCAACGATCAAAGAAGCAGAAGAAACACTCGCACGTTTAACAAAAAAGCAAGCTGAAACAGATGCCATTGAAAGCGCCATGGAAAGTGACGATTTAGCAACAGGCTTTGATCAACTAAGCCAAAAAATGGCTGATGAAGGGTGTGGCTCTCCAATGAAATCCCGCGCTGAAGATGTTTTAAAACGCCTAAGCAGCCAAACACAACAAGCATAAATTTAAAGAAAATTTTAGAATAGAAATGGAATAAAATCATGACAAATCAAAATTTTACACAAAAAAACTCAGATTCTTTTAAAATGTTCACAATTTTCAGCTTTATAGTGGCAGCTGGCATGCAAGCTGGGGGCATCTTCTTCATGGAGGCAAGTTTTTCAGCAAAGGGTTTTTATGCCATGTCTGCTTTAATGCTCGTGCATACAGCGATTTCCGTAACAAAGCTATTGCGTGATGATGAAGAAGCAAAACGACTGCATAATAAAATTGAAGATGCAAAAACTGAAAAGCTGCTTAAAGAAATCAATCAAGAGTGATAATTCTTTTGATTGCTTATAAGATTGATTTTTGAAATCTTTAGAAAAAAACACCCCAGTCTTTTGTCTGGCTGGGGTGTTTTGCTATTTTCTAATAATATTTAGCATAATTTAACAACTTATAATATATGTATTTTACAAAGTTATGGGGGGTAAATATTATGAAAAAATATATGCTTTTAGGCGTCGCAAGTGTTGTTCTTTTGGGATGTAATGACCTCCTAAACGACACTAAAATCCCCGCTGATTTTGAATTTTCCCAACTCCAAAAACAGAAAATAGGGACATGCCGTAATCAACTTACAAAACGAGAGAGAAAATTACCATCTTCGCTTAAGCGGACAAAAGCACAAAAAATGGGTGCTTGTGAATGTGTTGCCTACCAATTTGTTAAGCTAGATAATACTCAATATTTTAAAGCTGGAATGGATGGATCGAATGCTTTGATTTATCAGTCGAAAGATAAAAATGACATGAGTTTCTTTATGGATCCCTTTCCTGTAAAATATAAGCTTACAAAAGAAGAAAAATCATCTCTTTTTAATAAAGTTGCTAGAGCAGCTAAAATGTGCAGTTTATATTCGACAGAAGAACAAGATAGATATTATTCTGAGAGAAATAAGAAATAATTATGCGCCATATACATGTTCCTCTTTTGTTCTTTACATAATGAAAGAAAAATGATATGAATAGGGTATGGATAATCATGCTTTTCAACCTCAGAATAAACTAAAATGTCTCTTTTTTGACCTCAATAGCTTTTTTGCTAGTGTGGAGCAACAAGACAGGCCAGAATTACGAAATAAGCCTATTGCTGTGGTGCCAGCGGATACAGATACGACTTGTGCCATAGCCGCAAGCTATGAAGCTAAGGCTTATGGCATTAAAACGGGCACTAGAATTTATGAAGCTAAGCGTCTCTGCCCTGATTTAATCTGCGTGCTTGCAAGGCATGACATTTATGTTCAGTACCATCATAAAATTTTCGATGAGGTTGAGCGTCATATCCCGATTGATAAAGTTTGCTCGATTGATGAAGCAGCCTGTCAACTCATGGAGAATGAACAGTCATTGGAGCAAGTTCAGCGGTTGACAAAATCAATAAAACAAGGGCTATATGATAATGTAGGAGGGCATATAAAATGTTCTATTGGCGTGGCGCAAAACGCTTTTCTTGCGAAAACAGCTACTGACATGCAAAAGCCCGATGGTTTTGTTATCTTGCCGCCCAATAATTATAAAGAACTACTTTTCAAACTCCCTCTTAGTGATTTGTGCGGTATTGGCCGCAATATGGAGCGGCGTTTAAACTGTGCAGGCATTACAACAATTGAACAACTTTGGAATTTATCGCCAAAACATGCGCGTAAAGTATGGGGTAGTGTTGCAGGGGAAGCCTTTTGGTATCGGTTGCACGGTTATGAAGTCCCTGAAAAAGCAACGCAAAAGCGGGTTGTAGGCCATAGCCGTGTTCTTGATCCGCAGCATAGGCCAAGCGATCAGGCCTATATTATCATGAAGCAGCTTGCCGTGAAGGCTTGCGTGCGGTTGCGCCGATATGAGCTGTATGCGCGGCGTCTATCGATGCGGGTTAAAATAAAAGGGCAGTCAAGGGAGCAACGTATTTACTGGGCACAAGATACTTCTTTTTCTGCAGCGCAAGACAATTTCACTATTCTTAGGGCGCTCGATAAGATGTGGCAACAAATGCAATATGAAACGCAGAAGGCAGATTTGTTAAAAGTCTCTGTGAACTTATATGATTTATATAAGGCGGAAGATATAACGCTCGATTTATTTGAACAACCCAATACGGTTTGTCAAAAGCAGCAGGATGAAAAACTATCGCAAGCGATAGATTGTATTAATAAGCGCTATGGCAAGCAAGTAGTTAATATTGGTGTTGGGGCAAATCTTAAAACGACTTCAGGCTATGTAGGGACAAAAATTGCTTTTAATCGTGTTCCAGACTTGGAAGAGTTTATTGAATAGTTTTAGCCAATTGAAAGGCGCTCCATGCTTTTTGTTTGTCCTGTGCCTAGCGCCACTAGGGATAAAATAAAGTTTTTGAGAAAAGATAAAATTATAAATAAAAGAAAAAAGACTTGACGCTAAATCATTCCTATGCATATTTAATTATGTTATTTTAAGGATTTTATTTATGACATATATTCTTGTCGTCGTTAGTAAGCGCATTGCCAGAGCAGTTTTATAAGACTGTTCTGAATGGTGATGCGCATCAGGCCCCCAACGGGGCCTTTTTTATTGCCTAAAGCTTTTCTTACTAAATAATCAAGGCTCGTGAGAATAGAATCTGATAATTATAACTTGTGAATATGCCTTATAAAAATAAGATTGGGCATATCGAAAATAAGCGAAGGCTTTTAAAATAGGGAAGTAAACTAGATTTCCCTCACTCTGGAAAGGAAAAATAATGTCGCGCGAAATGACAGGTGCTGAAATGGTCATTCAAACTTTGAAAGATCAAAATGTTGAACATGTATTTGGCTATCCTGGCGGCGCTGTCCTTCCTATTTATGACGCCTTATTTGGGCATAATGATATTCAACATATTTTAGTGCGTCATGAACAAGGAGCGACCCATGCTGCGGAAGGTTATGCTAGATCTTCGGGTAAATGTGGTGTCGTCCTTGTGACGTCAGGGCCTGGTGCAACAAATGCGGTAACAGGCCTTGCTGATGCTCTTATGGATTCAATTCCGATGGTTTGTATTACAGGTCAGGTGCCAACGTCGCTTATTGGAACAGATGCTTTCCAGGAATGCGATACTGTTGGTGTAACGCGTCCTTGTACAAAGCATAACTATCTTGTGAAAAATCTTGAAGATCTGCCGCGTATTTTGCATGAAGCATTTTATGTTGCCACTCATGGTCGCCCAGGACCTGTTGTTATTGATATTCCAAAAAATATTCAATTTGAAAAAGGAATATATGATGTACCAAAAGTAAGCGAGCATAAAACCTATCGCCCGCAAATTAAAGGTGATCTAGACACGATTAAAGAAGCAGTTGCTTTGATGAAGCAAGCGAAAAAGCCTGTTTTTTATACAGGCGGCGGCGTTATAAATTCAGGTCCTGAAGCTTCTGATCTATTAAGAGAATTGGTGCGGTTGACGGATTTCCCCATCACCTCAACTTTAATGGGGTTAGGATCTTATCCCGCAAATGGCAAAAATTGGCTTGGTATGTTAGGGATGCATGGCACTTATGAAGCTAACAATGCTATGCATGATTGCGACTTGATGATTTGTATTGGCGCGCGTTTTGATGATCGTATTACAGGCCGCCTTGATGCCTTTTCGCCTAATTCCAAGAAAATTCATGTTGATATTGACCCTTCTTCCATCAATAAGATTGTTCCCGTAGATGTACCTATTTTAGGTGACTGTTCGCATGTTCTTGAGGATATGGTGCGTGTTTGGCGTCAGGAAGCTGATACAACAGCCCCTGATATTGCTGACTGGTGGTCGCAAATTAATGAGTGGCGCGACAGAAAATCTCTGCAATATGTAAACTCAGATAGCATCATTAAGCCGCAATATGCGATCCAAAGATTGTATGAATTGACAAAAGATCGCAAGACATTCATTACTACGGAAGTAGGGCAGCACCAAATGTGGGCCGCACAATATTTCCACTTTGATGACCCAAATCGCTGGATGACATCTGGCGGCCTAGGCACGATGGGTTATGGTTTGCCTGCGGCTATTGGTGTGCAGTTAGCAAATCCTGATGGCCTTGTTGTGGATATTGCCGGTGAGGCATCTATTCAAATGTGCATGCAGGAAATGTCAACTGCGGTGCAATATCGCTTGCCGATAAAAATATTCATTTTAAATAATGAATATATGGGCATGGTAAGACAGTGGCAGCAGCTTTTACATGGTGGTCGTTATTCAGAAAGCTATTCAGAAGCATTGCCTGATTTTGTAAAGCTAGCAGAAGCTTATGGTGGTGAGGGCATTCGTTGTGATGATCCCGCAAAGCTTGATGATGCAATCTTACAAATGATAAATAGCCCAAAACCGGTGATTTTTGATTGTCTTGTATCTAAAGAAGAAAATTGTTTCCCTATGATACCATCAGGAAAAGCGCATAATGATATGATCCTGCCTGATTTTAGTGATGATGTAGGTTCAATCATTGATGAAAAAGGCAAGTCACTGGTTTAAAAGCATTGGCTAAACGCATATTATAGAATTTAAAGATAAAATTTGAGAATGAAAAATGACAAAACCTAAGTCAAAAAGTGCTTATGAGATTATAGAGACAGCCCCGGAAGCGCCGCACACACTAGTTGTTTATGTTGATAATGAGCCAGGTGTATTGGCGCGTGTGGTCGGCTTGTTTTCTGGTCGTGGTTATAATATTGAATCCTTAACAGTGACAGAAGTTGAGCATGAAAAGCATATTTCGCGCATCACTATTGTAACATCAGGGTCTCCAAAGGTGATTTACCAAATTAGGGACCAATTAGAGCGTCTTGTGCCTGTGCATCGCGTTGCGGTTTTGAATAATACTGATTATGAAATGATTGAACGTGAGCTAGCTATGTTGAAGGTTCACGGTCTTGGTGAAAAAAGACTAGAAGCATTGCGTATGGGCGATGCTTTTGGTGCAACTGTTATTGATGCCACTTTAGAATCATTTGTCTTTCAGATTACCGGTCGCTCTATAGAAATTGAACGTTTCATTACATTAATGCAGGATTTAGGTCTTGTTGAGGTTGTGAGAACTGGCGTTGCCGCAATTACACGTGGTAAAGAAGGGCTGTAATAGGCTTGATTTTAGCTTGGGAGAATATAACTTTTAAAAAGAAATATTTTCCCAAAAAAATCAAAAAAAATGCTTGCATTTATGTTGATTCCTGAATATATGTTTGCATCTAAGTTGTTCATATTTATAACAATAAATACTGAATAAAAGCCGACATAGCTCAGTTGGTAGAGCAGCTGATTTGTAATCAGCGGGTCGGGAGTTCGAGTCTCTC
>WTKA01000141.1 GCA_011524605.1 Hyphomicrobiales bacterium
CCTTAATGCTCCCATTCATCATCAGATACATGGGGAAAACGCCAACCTCACCTCAGCTAACTGTTACCAAACCAGCCTCACCATCGCATCTGAGATCATGGCACTCCCATCACCCAATATCCGTAAAAGCATCTACCTGCTTTTGAAAGTGATTAATTCTGAGACGGGTGAGTGACGGGGTTGAGTGAGGAATGGACTTTGTGGAAAGTCATACTGACACCTGCATGGAGCTACGAAATTTTACAATTTAAAACTGAATTTAAAAATTAAAAAAGATGATGATGTGTTAGAGTTAGCTTATCTAATTAGTAGCATTTAGAAGTGCTCTAAAAATCATTGTTTACATCAAAATAAGTGCAATCTCATGTAAAAAGAGCTATTATAACTTACTCAACCAGAGGGATTCGCCTTGCATAAGATTATCAAAGAAGACATTTACGATAAAAACCTGAATTTTCTAATTGGATCAGGAGCATCCTATGGCTTGCTACCTACTCTTGCTTTGAAAGTTAAGAAGAATGGATCCACAGAAGCGCATACGGTTGAAACATTGGCGACAAAATATGAGGAAGACGCAAATTTTTTAGCGCATATTTTTTCATGGTATGTTCTAAAAGTAATTCTTCCAGCAACCGAGTATAACCCGAGCAATACGGCTAAGGACTCCGAGCAACAAACTGCTACTAATAACTACAGCAAATTTCTCAAAACTATTTTGAGTATACTCAACAAGAAAAGTCACAAAAAGAGGGTTAACATCTTCACAACGAATTATGACGGGATGGTTGCCCATACAGCTGAAGCTTTATTAAAGCAAGGCTCATATGACTTCCATCTGAATAATGGCACTGACGGATTTGTTAAACGAACTTTGAATACGCGAAACTTTGGAAGGTATTTTCAGGATCATGGGGTATTTGACCGTTACTCTAACAGCGTCCCACAAATAAATCTAATTGAGCTTCACGGAAGTGTTTACTGGTACAAAGATCGTGATAAAATCGAAGTATCCTATGATTTAGATCGTGCGAAGCGGCGAATTTCAGATGTTCCATTAATAGAAAATAATGTTTTCTTCGATGGATTGTTAAATGAAAATTTAACAGATGAAGAGCTACAAAATCATGTAAAATCAGATTCTGATCAAAACAAAAAATTTGAAGAAGCATATAGAGCTCTTCCAATTGTAAACCCAACAAAATGGAAATTCTACGAAACTGTTTTCGAAGAGCACTATTATCAGATGTTACGGCTACTGAGCTACGAGCTTGAGAAGCCTGATACCATATTCGTTGCATTTGGATTCTCATTCGCGGACGAACATATTCTAAGACTTGTACAGCGTTCGCTTTCTAACCCATATCTTCATATGTATGTTTGCTGCTTTAATGAAAACGAGAAAAATTCGATGGAACAGAAATTTAATGGCTATCCAAATGTTGAATTAGTATGCATCGATGATAAACTATTAGACTTTACGGTATTCAACGAAGAAGTATTTACAACCAAGCCAACGAGTACTTAACAATGAGCATTCAAATTGGCAAAGTAATAGCGGTGATGGGCGTTGAAGTGTCTTTAAGAACCTTCGAAGACTCAAATCATGAGACCCACTTTTTCAATGGTAAAAAGTTCAAAGGCATCTCTATCAGAGAATTAATATCCATTTCTCATGGATTCCGGGAAATAGTGTGTACCGTTGAAGGTGAATATTTAGATGAACGTGACTACGAATCTGTGGCTAGTGAAAAATTTTTTACGCGAAAGCTAAAGCTTCGACCTATTGGATACTTTGAAGATAAAAAATTTAATGATGGGATCAAACACCTGCCAAAAATCGGTGACATAGCTCGCCTCCTATCAGAGCAAGAGGTTGGTAGTATATTTGACAGTAATTCTTCTGATCCCTACTTCATAGGCAAATTACTGAAAGAAGACTTACCAGTCTCTCTTCCATGGCAAAAGCTTTTTAATTCACATCTTGGAATCTTTGGCAATACAGGAAGTGGAAAGTCTAACACATTAACCAAGCTATTCACCGTGCTTTTCACCAACAAGCTCCAGAGCATCGGAAATGCCAGCAGGTTTGTAGTTATTGACTTCAATGGTGAATATACCGGCAACCAACTTGTGGGCGGTAACCATAAGAAAATTGTGCGGCTGACTACGCGCAATGCCGAAGGAGATCGATTTAAAATTAATGACAATGAGTTTTGGGACGCCGAAACACTTGGCATTCTTTTTCAAGCTACAACAAACACACAAAAGCCGTTTCTGAGACGAATCATCTTTGGTCGTGCAAGATTCATTGATGTGCCGAATAGTTTAACGCAATACGCTCAATCTACAATTAAGCGCGTTTTATGTTCGACTGACCCCAGTGTTGAGGCGCTAGAACAGATAAAACTGCTTTTAGGGCTAATACCTGACGTTGGAGATCTAACAGAGTTAATTGGTAAGGTAGGCTGGAATAATACCACTCGAAGCTTTTATATAAACCAGAACAACTCGACCACTTACCTGAACGGTGAAGATGAATTTGATACAATCTTCCAAGATAAAGTTAATCAACTCAGCCTGTCTAAAATTTCTGGCTTCTTGGAATTGCAGGTTCGAGCTGTTTTACAGCTAATCAACGACGTACAGTCTGGATATGCACAATATGAGCATATTCAGCCACTCTTGCGACGTCTAGATGCTCTTAAAGAAGAATTTTCGAGAGTTATTGCCGTCGATGAGAAAGAGGACGACAATAGTAAGCTCGTAACTGTGATTTCTTTGCGCGAATGTAAGCAAGATGTGAAGAAAATCCTGCCTATTCTTATTGCAAAGCATTTTTACGAGCAGCATAGAAATACTGTAACCAGCCCTCCTTCGACTACTTTCCATCTGATTGTCGATGAGGCACATAACATACTCTCCCTACAATCCAATCGCGAAGCGGAAAGCTGGAAAGATTATCGTCTAGAGCTTTTTGAGGAAATCATCAAAGAGGGTCGAAAGTTTGGTGTCTTTCTTACGCTTGCAAGTCAAAGACCAGCGGATATATCTCCAACTATTGTATCGCAGCTTCATAACTATTTTATTCATCGCCTTGTGAATGATAGAGACCTTGCGCTGCTGGAAAACACAATCTCGACGATGGATAGCCTCTCCCGATCTCAAATCCCGACATTACCTCAAGGTGCTTGTGTTGTAACCGGAACAAGTTTTGACATTCCTATGCTAATGCAGATTGACAAATTACCAAAGGAGCAAGAGCCTGATAGTAGTGATGTTAATCTTGTCAAACTGTGGGGCAGTAATGATGGCTGACTTTCAATCATTTGAGACAAACCCATTTACAGAAGCCAACGATTAATAAATCTATTGTTGGATAAACCCTCTACTAAATGCCAACTTAAACCAAATCTACCAAAAATCACATCCCTGGTTCAAAATTCATCGCCGTATCTGGTTTTGAGATGGTTGGCATTTTGGGCATATCCATTGTGATGGATTGTTGCGGTTCGGGTTTATAGTCTGGTAATTGTTCTTGGACAGCTTGAGGCATGCTGGTTTCAAGCTCTTGTTCCAGAGTATCAAGTTCATCTTGTGAGAAGTTGTCTTTATCGGCGCGATCACGGGCGTGATCAAGTTTTTCCTGATAGTCTAAAATCTCTTGGCGTTCTTTCTGTAGTCTTTTTAGCTCATCATTTGTCTGCAAGAAATCCTCTGCAGTGACTTTTGTCTGCGGAATAAGATCTAGATCATCTTTTTGAGGATCAAGTTTGTGACCATTTTGATCGACTGCCCATGTGCCATCAGCTGATTTGAATATTTTTCGCCCATCTTCCATGACATGAGCGTGTTTAAGCTGCTCTTGTATTTGTTTCTCAATCCGTTCAAGAGCTTCAGTATTTTCCATCAAGGCTTTGACGGTCGCTTCATCATAGCGATCAAGCTTTTGATTAAATTCAAATATTTGTTCGGGTTGTGCTAATATGACAGCTGAAGCAAAATCACTAAGAGCGTCCTCGGCTTCAGCTTCGAGTTTTTCCTTGCGCTTTTGTTCTTCTCTAAAGGCGATATACCAGCGTTGTCGGCGCAAAGTTTCAGCACTATGCGCTGTATCTTTTTGTTTAAAGCTGGTGGCAAGATTGATCATCTATAAATTACATTTCTTTCTTAAATAAACATAAGCAACACCGCCCAAAGGCTTATCAAGATAGTTTTCAAAAAAGACATGCAATGAGTGGATTTGCTTTGCAGTTCCTGACCCATGGGCATAGCCCATGATACAATCAAAGCCTTTATTATCTTTATTGTTTTGAAAGTAGTGTGCATAGGCAATGCCTCTTACAACACCATCAATCAGCATGTTGGCTTCATCATCTTGCATGTCATTTAAGACAAAGCCTGTATTAAAATTTTTAGCTTCTGCTGATTGTGTTGCTAGCAATAATCCAAGAGCAAAGAGTGTGCGTTGCGCCGTTGATCTCACCTTACTAAAACATCTTAAAACTGACATAAACCTTGGCTTTTGTCATAATAGCCTAAATGGGGAAAATTTGCAGTCACCTGTCAAAATATTATATCATTACAATAGGTAGTGAGGCAGTGTTTTTGAAAATGAAGCCAGTCTTCACTGGGACAAAAAGGAAGGAATTTGTCAAGATTTAAATTTTGAGAAAATCTAAATAACCTATTGAAAATGAATAATAATGAAGATTGGATATTTATGCGTTAGAATATTATCCAATTATTTGGCATCGAAAAACAAACCAGATTCATTTGTTTTTCGATTTTCTGTTCATGAATTAAATTGGAAATATTCTTGCACAGAAGAATAATGACCAGATCGTCAGATTGATGCGCTGGAACCCCTATGTGATCAGCTTTATATCGAGAAAATCTCGGCGATTGCGGGACATCGTCCGATATTTGAAGAGATGATGACGAAACTTCAGCCAGGCGACACGCTTGTGATCTGGGACTTAAACCGGGCTTTTCGCTCAACCGTTGATGCGATCCAACATGCCGAAAGCTTACGCAAGCGCGGTATTGCTTTTGAAATCCTCTCCCTCAAAGTGAATACGGCAGAACCTGCCGGTGAATTTGCCTATTCTGTCATGGCAGCTGCTGCACAGTATGAACGGCGCATGCTCTCAAAACGCACTAAAGAAGGGATGGCAGCCGCTAAAAAACGGGGCGCTGTTTTGGGGCGCCCCAAAAAGCTCTCGCCCTGCCAGATTAAAGAGGCTGTAACAAAACTTTCCTCTGGCAACGCTTCAATCCGCGAACTTGCAAAATATTATAAAGTTCACCCACGTACGTTAAAACGTGCTTTGAAAGATACTTGTATTTCGTTTGATAATGACAAGAAACTTTGCATACAAAGGCTGACATAAAAACTCTACTGCCCCTGCGCTCGCAGTCGAATTTTTTCAGTCTCGCATTATGAAAACCCTACCCATAAAGATGGGCAGGGCTTCTTAGTTTAGTGACTATTAAGCAACTTGTTGGATAGGCTCGCTCGTATTTGCTTCAATTGGTGGTTCAAGCGTTTCATCAATGCAGATGATATTTTCAACATGATTGATACTTGCTTCAACCGTTTTCCAGCGTGATATGGCTTCCAGCCCTGCATCACGATCATAGGAACGCATGGGGAAGGCGAAATAATCGGGTATCCATGGTTTGCGCTTGTTTTTTAGACAAGTGCGAAAAGTTTCTTTTTGTGCCTTGGCAGTGCTGGATAAGACGCTATCGGCGGTGGTTTTGCCTGCGACTTGCTTGATAATCGCATTGATTGCTTTTTTATCTAAGCAGGATTTGCAAAGCAAATACGCGTAAAGCCGGCAGACACATTTTGTAAAATATGAGGAAAGAACCCTCCTACGATTTTTAGGTGAAACATGAAGTTCTAAGTAGTTTAGTCTTCAACTTCATTAGATGAGGCAACGCCAATTTTTTCAAATCTATGTAAAGAAACTATTGTAATAACAATGATTATGGTTATTATCAAACCTCCAATAAAGTTTGGCTCATATACACCCCTTGCTTCGTGATAAATTTTTAAACCTTCAATATTACTAAATATTTCGGACAACGTAAAAAAAAGACCTAAGAATATTGGTGCGGTTATTGTATAAAATTGTTTTGTACGCTTTTCTCCGGTCAGATATAGAAAATTGTTGCAGCCACTACACATATGGAAGTCAGTCTTATTCCATCCTCTGTATGGATTAGTTGCGAGCATTTTTTTTGGACACTGAATGCGCTTGCATATTGGACACTTTATGCCAAATAATATTGAATACCAAGCCACTAGCTCTTGATCACTAGACTTACTTACTTTTCGTATCTTGAATTTACTGCGCGCCATAATCAAATTTCCTATGTTATTAAATACTGATATTAAAGTTAGATAACCTAATTTGAATAACAAATTCTACATTTAGTAGTATTCTTAATTAGATAAAGGCTAAAATTAGTCAATATTATTAATTGAAATATTAGTAACGAAGGTAAACATATCTTCGAATGAAAATATTTTGACAGAAGCCTCTTGCCATTTTTCTAACGAAGATTGGCTTATACGGTTGTTGCTGCTGTCGCGCAACACGAGAGCGAACGCATATTAGAACGGGTCAAGCAAGGGAAAGCCATTGCGCGTGCTAAGGGTGTCCATATTGGACGGCCACCCGTTATGACACCACGTGATATTTACTTAGCCAAGCAAAAGATTGATCGGGGCGAATGCTCAATCTCTGATATTGCAAAATATTATAAAGTTCACCCACGTACGTTAAAACGTGCTTTGAAAAATATTGGCCTTGAACTTGGATAGATGAAATAAATTAGATTTTGCACAGGCTGGTGGTTATTCCATAACAGCATAAAAG
>WTKA01000152.1:0-3244 GCA_011524605.1 Hyphomicrobiales bacterium
AGCTTGAAATTACAAGTAGTTCCAGCGCTTTCTTGTCCGTTCATAAGATAAATCTATTGGTGTAGAATGGACTAAATAATCAAGTCCTGAGCCTAGTCCATTCTGCACTAATAGATTTAAGACATGAGAAATTAGGCTTTTCTCATGTCTTTTTTTACAAATTGACAACAACCTTCAATATGATCAATAACAAGCCCTGTAGCCTGCATATAGGCATAAAGGATTGTCGAACCAACAAAACTCATCCCCCTTTTTTTAAGGTCTTTTGACATAGCATCGCTTATTTCAGTTGAAACAGGGACTTCTTCATGGCTTTGCCATTGATTATGAATTGGTTCATTATCCACATAACCCCATAAATAGCTGGAAAAAGAGCCAAACTCCTTTTGAATTTTAAGATAAGCGCGCGCATTTTTCCGCGCAGAATAAATTTTCAATTTATTCCGAATAATTGCAGGGTTATCTCGTAAAGCCTCAAGGGCTTCATCGCTCATTTGCGCTACTTTTTCTATGTCAAATTGATGAAATGCATCACGGTAACCTTCTCTTTTTCGCAAAACAGTTTCCCAAGAAAGCCCCGCCTGCGCCCCTTCTAAAATTAACATTTCAAAGAGCTTTTGATCATCATAAACAGGAATGCCCCATTCTGTATCATGATAATGGGCATAATATTCTTGACCAGGCTTGTTACCAAAACATCTTTTTTTACCATCTGTTCCAATAGAAAGCATGAAAATTCCTCGCAAGTATAACTCATCAACATTAATGAGGATAATCTACCCTTGTCAAATAAAGGCCATGGGGTGGCGCGATGGCGGCACATTCCTCACGTTTTGCGCTTAAGAGTGCTTGCTCAAGTCTTCCTTGCTCCCACCGCCCTGTACCAATGTCTTTTAAACATCCCGTGATGGAACGAATTTGATTATGCAAAAAAGAAAGCGCTTCAACATGAATAGAGATAAGACCAGCATTTTCCGTAACAGTAATTTTATCAATTGTTTTTACTGGTGACTTTGATTGGCAATGGGAAGCGCGAAATGTCGTAAAGTCATGTTTGCCAACTAAACACTGTGCTTCTTGATGCATGAGCTCAATATCCAATGGGTAATATATTTGCCATATGAGACCTTTATTGAATGTTAAAGGCGCTTGCCTATAGATTAAATCATAACGATAATATCTTTTAATCGCGGAAAAGCGGGCGTCAAATTCATTAGCCACCTCTTCCACGTCTAAAATTGCCACAGGCAACGGTTTAAGATGAAAGTTAACTGCTTTTTTAATCGTTTCCAAAGGCCAGGCTTTTGATAAAATAATATGAGCAACTTGCCCCGTAGCATGCACGCCTGTGTCCGTTCGGCCTGCCCCGTTTACCGTTACCTTTTCACCGCAAAACTTTAAAATAGCTTCAGCAATGCTCTGTTGTACGGAAGGCTGAGCTGCTTGTTGCTGCCATCCGCAAAATGGCGATCCATCATATTCTATTGTGAGCTTATATTTAGGCATTTTTTAATTGATTTCTTATCATAAACATTCCATTGATATTGTAACTCTATAAGTAACGTGAGTCACAAAAGGATAAATTATGCTATTAAGCGTTAAAAACAAAATATTGCAAATATTATCATTATCAATCGTTTTTTTTACTGTTATGAATATACAAACAAAGGCTGATACCAAGCCGGAAGTGCTAGTAACAATTAAACCACTGCACAGCCTTGTTAGCATGATTTCAGATGGTGTTTTTGAACCAAAACTCTTGTTACAAGACCCCATATCTGCCCATCATTTTGAAGTTCTTCCTTCAATGATGACTGATATTACAAAAGCTGAAAAAATTATTTGGATGGGGCCAAATCAAGAGGGTAGTCTCAAAAAGGCTTTTGAAAACAACCAAAACAAGCTGCTAACAATATTAGATATCAAAGAATTGACATTGCTGGAGCTACGCGCAGAAGACCATCACGATCATGGTGATGAACATCATACCGATCATCACAGAGAAGAAAAACATCACAATGATGAACATCATGCCGATCATCACGGCGAAGAAAAACATCACAATGATGAACATCATGCCGATCATCACGGCAAAGAAAAACACCACGATGATGAACATCATGCCGACCACCATGGCGAAAAAAAACATCATTCAGAAAAACTTGAAATTGACCCCCATGCTTGGCTTAGTACGCAAAATGTCAAAGTCATTCTTGAAAATATTGCAAAAGACTTAACCAATTTCGACCCTGAGCACGCTTCTCAATATCAAGCAAACCTTCAGTCTGCACTCGCTACTATTGATGATTTGAAGCAAGAATTGGACGCTCGAAGCGAAAAGCTTTCAGACTTGAAATTTGCTGTTATCCATGATGCTACCCATTATTTCGAAGATGAATTTGCGATAGAAGCTCCCATGATTATTGAGGCTCATTATAATATTGGTTTAAGCGCCAAAAAAATGGCTGAATTACAAAATGCTATTAATAAAGAGAATATTAACTGCCTTTTCATTGAAGCGGAACTGCGTAATAATCCCATTGTTGGCTTTGTAAAACGCCAAGGATTAAATACAGTTGAATTTGACCCAATTGGGTTTGAATTTGAAGCTGGAGAAGCGCATTATCCTGCTTTAATGCGGTCTTTAATGCAAGCCTTTGAAAATTGTAATAATTAGGCTTCACTAAGCAGAAACAAATATGTAATGTACACGCGGATTATTTGCGTTTACTAGGAACATATTCATGACAACAGAGCCCCATTTAATTCTTGTCGATGGCTCAAGTTATATTTTTCGCGCCTACCATGCCCTTCCGCCTTTGACACGTAAGTCAGACGGATTGCCTGTAGGCGCGGTTTCTGGTTTTTGTAATATGCTCTGGAAGCTGTTACAAGACAGCAGTGACGAAATAGAAGATCCCACTCATATTGCCGTTATTTTTGATGCCTCTGGCGATAGCTTTCGGAATGATTTCTATCCCGAATATAAAGCAAATCGTGATGCTCCCCCTGAGGATTTACGCCCACAATTTCAAATTATCCGTGAAGCAGTCCGCGCTTTTAACGTCTGTTGCATTGAAAAAACAGGGTTTGAAGCAGATGATATTATTGCCACTTACGTACAGCATGCAAAAGCGGAAGGTGTAAAAGTCACTATTGTTGCTTCAGATAAAGATTTGATGCAACTTGTTTGCGATGATGTCCATATGTATGACACAATGAAAAGCAAGCGTTTTGGCCCTGA
>WTKA01000152.1:3344-6774 GCA_011524605.1 Hyphomicrobiales bacterium
TTTGCGATGATGTCCATATGTATGACACAATGAAAAGCAAGCGTTTTGGCCCTGACGAAGTCGTTGAAAAATTTGGTGTCGCTGCAGATAAAGTCATCGATGTTCAAGCGCTTGCAGGCGATAGCGTTGATAATGTACCAGGCGTTCCAGGTATTGGCATCAAAACTGCAGCTCAGCTGATTAATGAATATGGTAACTTAGAAAAGCTGCTTGAAGGCGCGCCCGCTATTAAGCAAAAGAAAAGGCGTGAAAATTTAATTGAATTTGCAGAGCAAGCGCGTATTTCAATGCGCCTTGTTAAACTTGCAACCGATGTTGAAGACTTGCCTCCCTTGGGCGAATTAGAAGTGATTGAACGGGATAGCCGTGAATTAGTTGCGTTTTTGAAAGAGATGCAGTTTACGACCCTAACAAGGCGGGTTGCGACGATATTGGACGTAGATGCAAGTGAGATATCGCCTTCTAGCCGCCTTAATCTCTCTGAGATTATGCCTGAAAGCCATACCCAAAACACCGAAGAGGCTAAGCAAAATGAAAGTGGAGACGCATTAACACCGCAGAAAAAAGCCTTAAAAATCCATGAAGAGCTTTCTCTAATTGCTCTTGATCATTCAAAATATGAAACAGTGCGTGATTTAGATGCGCTTGCGCGTTGGGTGAATTTAATTACCCAAAAAGGCTATGTGGCCTTTGATAGTGAAACAACTTCTTTAGACGCGATGGAAGCGGATATTGTCGGCTTTTCGCTAAGTGTAACCCCCGGGGAAGCATGCTATATCCCTGTTGGACATCAAAATGGCGATGGGCTACTTTGTGAGCGCACGCCCGACCAACTTACTCTAGAGCAAGTTTTCACATTATTAAAGCCTGTATTAGAAGACAAATCAATCACAATCATTGGGCAAAATCTTAAATATGATTGGCTTGTCTTAGCCAATCATGGCGTTCATATTAATGCTATGGATGATACAATGTTGATGTCATATGCGCTTGATGCTGGTCTTGGCGGTCATGGTATGGATGCCCTAGCAGAACGACATTTAGACCTAAAACCAATTTCCTATTCAGATGTTGCAGGTAAGGGCAAAGCGCAAATTAATTTTTCGCAAGTTGATATTGATAGTGCAACAAAATATGCTGCCGAAGATGCGGACATCACATTAAGGCTTTGGCATCTGTTTAATATTCGGATTGTTGCTGAACAAAGAGCACAGCTTTATCATAAACTTGAAAAACCAATGATAGAAACTTTAGCGCAAATGGAACAGCGCGGCATTGCGATTGCCCCTTCTGTTCTAAACCAGCTTTCTAGTGAATTTGCGCAAACTATGGCGCGCTTAGAGGAAGAAATTCATAGCTTTGTGGGTCATCCCTTTAATATTGGCAGCCCTAAGCAGCTGGGCGAAGTTCTTTTTGGTGAGTTGGGTCTACCAGGAGGCAAAAAAACCAAAACGGGGGCATGGTCAACAGGCGCTGCCGTTCTAGAAGACTTGGCTGCTGAGGGGCATGAACTGCCCAGAAAAATAGTAGATTGGCGCCAAGTATCAAAATTAAAATCAACTTACACCGATGCCTTGCCAAGCTATATTAACGCGAGGACAAATCGTGTTCACACCTCTTTTTCATTAGCAGCAACAACCACAGGACGGCTTTCTTCTTCTGACCCTAATGTCCAAAATATACCGATCAGAACAGCAGAAGGGCGTAAAATCCGCACAGCCTTTGTTGCTGAAAAAGGGATGAAGCTTATTTCAGCAGACTATAGTCAAATTGAGCTTAGAGTATTAGCGCATGTTGGTGACGTTCCCCAATTAAAGCAAGCTTTTGCTGATGGGCATGATATCCATGCCATGACCGCGTCTGAAATGTTTGGCATGCCCATTGAAGGCATGGATCCTATGGTTCGTCGCCGCGCAAAAGCCATTAACTTTGGCATTATTTATGGTATTTCTGCCTTTGGTCTTGCCAATCAGCTTTCTATCTCGCGATCAGAGGCGAAAGACTATATTGATACTTATTTCAAACGATTTCCTGGCATTAAAGACTATATGGAAGAAACGAAGCAACTTTGTAAAGAAAATGGCTATGTAGAGACCATTT
This sequence comes from Hyphomicrobiales bacterium, assembly GCA_011524605.1. Lineage (GTDB taxonomy): Bacteria > Pseudomonadota > Alphaproteobacteria > Rhizobiales > WTKA01 > WTKA01. The sequence goes on from WTKA01000152.1 coordinate 5,445, forward strand.
TTGGCCGTAGAGCGCATTATCCCAATATTAACTCAAAAAATCCAAGCGAACGCGCATTCAATGAACGCGCTGCCATCAATGCACCCATTCAGGGCGCGGCTGCAGACATTATAAGACGTGCGATGGTGCGCATGGATGACAGGCTTGAAAAAGCTGGTTTACAAGCTCAAATGCTATTGCAGGTCCATGATGAACTCATCTTTGAAGTGCCTGAAGCTGAAGTTGAAAAAACACTGCCTGTTATCATTTCTACAATGGAAAAAGCAGCAGAGCCAGCAATATCTCTTACAGTTCCTTTAAAGGTGGAAGCGCAAGCAGCCGATAATTGGGATGAAGCACACTAAGGTCGTGCTTTCCAATCTATTTTGAGGGCTTTTATTTTTGATCAAATGCAACATGCTCTAAGATTAAAAATTATTTCCGCTGGGCAAAAGCATTATTTACAAGTTTAGGGTCAATAAACTGGTTTGCAGTCTCGTTGGCAATATTGCGCAAGCCATCCTCTGCGGTTTTACAATGCGCAGCATCAAAAATGTGATCAATGCGCTTAGCATTAAGCTGCGTAATACTCGGTGCTTTTCTCGCGGTTTCTACAATTATGCTACAGCCTTCGTGTAAACTTTTCCACATCTGCCTTGGATCATCATAAGACCCTAACTCGCCATAGACAGGCAAGCGATATGTGCCTGTTTTTGTCGCAATAAAAGAAATATCCGTAGACCCTTTATCATTCACGATTTGACGACGAAATTTACCATCAACATATATAGTGCGTATCTCTGTTTCATAATAACGCGAGTAAACATAATATGCCGATATACTTACAATGATCGCAACTACAACACTAAAAATTTTTAACATAATGTCCTACCAATATTAAGTAGAAATAATGCTAGCATTTGCAACTATTGACATTATAAAATTAATTATTCAATTTTTATATATTGCATGAAAAGAGAATTGATCTTCTATTTTAGTTTAAAATATAGCCTTTTTAAAATTTAGAATTTTACTAAAATAACGCTATAAATCTATTTGGCTGAAGATGAGATAAAGAAGTTAGGATTTTATATTCTATTCTTCTACAGCGCTATAAAAGCGCTGTTTTCATGACTTTTTAAAAGCATATAACTGATTGTAAAAATCAAATGTCGTAGAAACTGAAGTGCGCGAAGAGATTGCTCTTCGCCACTCCTAGGCTCAGGACCTATTAATTTAGTCCATTCTGCGCCGATAGATTTATCTTATGAACGGACAAGAAAGCGCTGTAACTACTTGTAATTTCAAGCTTTTTTGACGTATTCATGGTGTAAATATGTGGTGCCCATTT
>WTKA01000040.1:0-5916 GCA_011524605.1 Hyphomicrobiales bacterium
AGCCATGTATTTCGTACGCAAGCAGACGGCATTTTAAAGCATTTACAAAAAGCAATTTTTGATGAAACTGGCGCTTATCCTGATCTAACAACAGGGGGAGGAACGTCAGATGGGCGCTTTATTAAGGATTATTGCCCAATCATTGAATTTGGCCTCGTGGGTAAAACAATGCATAAAATTGATGAGCATACGCCTATCCAAGATTTATCCCTGTTAAGCGCTATATTTGAGAGAACGCTTATTTCCTATTTTAAGTGATATTATGGTTCAATTATTGGTAACAGCATTTAAAAGTGAGCTTCCCAAAACCTTGCATTATATGCGGGCAAGGTCAGAAGTTTTTGATCATTTTTACACCTCCAAGCCAGCTTTTTTACTATCATTATTGATATCATTTGCTGTCGGATTAATTGCTTCCATTCTCTCAGTCATTGTTTTTTATAATGCTAATTGGACAGATGCAGCTGTTGAGTTGCAACCTTATTCTAATGCATTGCTCAATGAATTTATAATCCGATATTTGATTATATATGCTGCTGAATTTGGGTTGGTTTTTGCTCTTTTATTTTATTGCGCAAAAATATTTAACCGTCCGAATGTTATCTTTAGTTTTCTGACTGTTAGCAATTGGATTACAGTAGCGCTTTATCTCATTAAAACTTTGCTACTCTTCATTTGTGTTGCTTTTGGCAGTTTAGCGATGCTTACCTTTATGCAATTCACGATGATCGCTTATTCATTTTGGATTATATATTGTTTAGTGAGAGATAGTTTTCAGCTTGGCAAAATAGAACATTTGGGCATCTCTTTTGGCATTATTTTGATCCATCTTTTAATTTTTATGATGCCATTATAAAAAGTTTGGGAGTTTTTTCTAAACCTTTTATTTTATTTTTTGATCAATCCAATTTTTTGCTTTTATGCTCGCTGTTTTCAGTGCATTCACAGAAACAACTTGCTTTGCCTCTTCATAAACAGATTTAATCCATGGATTTTTTGTGCCTTGTGTTTGGTTTGCTACCTCCAGCCACATCATGCCTTCATGTTGCAAACTTGCTTGCGTGTAAGACATAACAAGCATTTGTCCAAGATAAGCTTGAGCATGGGAATGATTATTTCGTGCTGCTAGCCTGAGCCAGCGAACGGCTTTTTTAGAGTTTTTAGAAATGCTCTCTTGGCCTTCTGCATAGACTTTGCCAATTGTATATTGGGCATCTGCGTTGCCAAAATAAGATCCTGCATGGGTAATTAAATTCATGCCCCTGGGTGGATTGGCTTTTATATTTTGTTCTGGGATTCCTTCTAAAAGGATAACGCCCATTTGAATGAATGAATCTGATACAATAGAGGCAATTTTAGAAGAAGGAGGGACATCAGCATAGCTATCGGCAATGGTTTGGAAATAATGGAAGGCTTTACGGCGATCTTGCGTGACCCCTTCACCTTTAACATACATATGGCCTAATTTCCATTGCGCTAAAATATGACCCTGATCAGCGGCATATTCTAAAGCTGTTGATGCTGATTGTGGGTCACCTAATTTTAAAGCTTCACGGCCCAGCTCAAAGGCTTCTAACATGGTTGGTGCAACGGCTGCTTTATTGACATCAAGTCCAAAGCTTGGCGAGGAAAAGCCAACTGATGCTATAAATATATACATCAGAAACTTAATGTTAAATAATAAACGCATTACTCGCCTTTTCTGGTTTCAGCCAATATATTTATTGAGCCTACCAATTAAGATATAATCATGAATCAATCAACTTTAATAGATATATTACATCACTAAAATATTTAGATTAGTAAATTCTTTCTCATAAACAGGACTTCAGTGTGGCGAAAATCAAATAAAATTAAAAAAACTCAAACTGTTGCCATTAGAACACACATATCTTATTCAATTACGCCTTTAAAGATATGTTCTATCTCTGCTATCTTATCATCAATTGTATAAGGGGTATTGATGATGATCATACCACTGCCGCATAGGCGATGACTTTTATGAATATTGGGAAAAAAGACTTCGCTTTTCGTTAGATTAGGGAAATTCATCTTTTCTAATTTTGATGTCATGGCAAGATGGCGCTGATCATTTAAAATAGGGTACCAAATCAGTTGTACCCCGGTGGGCCAGCTTTTATGTATTTGCTTAATATGGCTTGGTAATTGTACATATTCGCTTTTTATTTCATAGCTAGGATCAATCAGTAAAAGCCCGCGGGCAGGGGGCGGTGGGATCATATCTAAAGCGAATTGTAAGCCTTCTTTTTGGGCAATTTTTGCATTTTTGAATGTGATATTTTTAGACAAATGCTGAAATTCCTGCGGATGCAATTCAGCTAAATATAATTGATCACAGTCTCTTAGAAAATATTCAGCAATGCTAGGCGATCCAGGATAGCAATTGATACCATGTTTTTGCCTAATATCTTTGAGCATTTTATAAAATATGTGCTCACTACCAAACCAATTTTCTGATAATGCTGTTTCTATGCCATGCTTATATTCATTGGTTTTTAGCGCTTCTGATGATGTGACATCATAAAGCCCGCGACCAGAATGGCTTTCCATATATGTAAGTGGTTTAGGTTTTTGTATCATATAATGAAGCACGTCACATAAAATGACATGCTTATGCACATCAGCTAAATTGCCCGCATGATAGATATGTTGATAAGAAAGCATGGCTATTTTAGATTTGCTTTAAAATTTTCTAGTTTTAACGCTATAGCTTTGGCCTGATTCATGTCCTGTTGCAATAGATCTTGTTTTTCAAAAGGATCGTTTTCTAGGTCAAATAATGCTTTTGCTTTGCCTTTTTGTGCAACAAGCTTATATCTGCTATCCCGAATAGCCCATCCATGGCTGCCTTTTCCTTTAGGCGCGCTATTTGCAAAATGTTCTACATAAACAAATTTACGCTCATTCTTGCCGCCATGAAAAGTTGCATTAAAACTGATGGAATCGATTGCTTGGCTCTTAGCACCGGCAATATTAGCTATTGTGGCGTATAAATCCGTTGAATTAATTAAATCAGCACTACGCCCCTTTGTGATACCTTTGCCTGCAACGATGAGAGGGACATGGGTGCCGCCTTCATAAATGCCACCTTTTGCACCGCGTGCGCCATAAACATCTTTGGCAATTTGATTAGGAGAGCCATTATCACCCATAAACATCAATATAGTATTTTCTCGCGTCTCTTGGCTCATAGAGCGAAGAAGGCGGCCAATTTCCGTATCTAAAGCCTGAAGAGCAGCATTATAATAAGTTATTCTGTTACGTCTCATATCTCGTTTTTCAGTCGATAGCTTGCCATAGCTATGTAAATTTTCTGGTGGAGCATGAAAGGGTGTGTGGGGTGCATTAAAGGCAAGCCATAAGAACCAAGGCTTTTGCTGGTTATTAACCCAGCTAATTGCTTTGTCCGTGAAAACTGACGTCGCATAACCCGTCACTTGCTTGCGACGCTCATTTTCCACAATACGCATTTGCGTGTATGATTTTGTACCGCCTGAATAGAGGCCATAAAAGTCTGAAACGCCAAGGCGCTTTGGATGGTCTAGCCCTTCATCTGGCGAAGCAAGATGCCATTTCCCGATAATATTGCTGGCATAACCAGCGTCGTTAAGGATATCAAAAAGGCTTACTTCTTTATCAGATAGGCCATTGGGATTGTCTGGAGAGACGGCACTGCCGACACCGGTGCGAAATCCATATTTGCCTGTCATTAATGTTGCTCTAGTAGGCGAGCAAACAGGGGCGACATAAAATTTTTCATAGACACGACCTGAAGCGCAGAGCTGCTCTAAATAAGGCATTTTTGCTTGTTGGCTACCAACGTTATAACAACGCGATGTTTCCAGCCCCATATCATCAGCAATGATCAATAAAATATTGGGTTTTGCAAAAGAGGAGAGGGAAGAAAAGCTAAGGCATAATAAAATAATAATAGAGCGTAATATCATTTGGAAACCTATTAAAGAAAGTTATTGCTGAAAAATTGCTGCAAACTTTATCTTAGACTTGCTAACAAATAAATAAATTGCTTTTAAGGCGGATGTTTCACACATAATACGCATGATATAAGCGCTTCCCTCTTGCGCTTTGCTCGGAAATGCCTATCAATGCAAAAAACCATTTTTATTAGAAGAGAATCTATTCATGGCACGTCAATTTATTTACTTTATGCAAGGGCTTTCGAAGTCTTATTCAGGTGGAAAAAAGACTTTAGATAATATTCATCTTCAATTTTATCCAGATGCTAAAATAGGTATCTTAGGCCCTAATGGTGCAGGTAAATCAACACTACTTAAAATTATGGCGGGCCTTGATAATGATTATACGGGTGAGGCATGGGTTGCTGATGGTGCGACGGTTGGCTATTTACCCCAAGAGCCACAGCTTGATGAGACAAAAGACGTGCTTGGTAATGTCATGGAAGGCGTGGCGGAAAAGCAAGCTATTTTAACGCGCTATAACGAATTAGCTATGAATTATTCTGACGAAACAGCAGAAGAAATGGCTCAGCTGCAAGATGAAATTGATGCGCAAAATCTGTGGGATCTTGATAGTCAAGTTGAAATGGCGATGGATGCTTTGCGTTGCCCGCCAAGCGATGCAGATGTTTCAAAGCTTTCAGGCGGTGAAAAGCGCCGTGTGGCTTTATGCCAGCTCCTTTTAAAGCAGCCTGATTTACTGCTGCTTGATGAACCGACAAACCATCTTGATGCTGAATCAGTGAAATGGCTTGAAGGGCATTTGCGCAACTATCCTGGCGCTATTTTGATTATTACCCACGACCGTTACTTCCTTGATAATGTAACAGGCTGGATTTTAGAACTCGACCGCGGACGCGGCATTCCTTACGAAGGCAATTATTCCAGCTGGCTAGAGCAAAAGCAAAAGCGCCTTCAACAAGAAGGCCGCGAAGATGCAGCGCGCCAACGTACGCTAGCACGCGAGCAAGAATGGGTAAATGCTTCAGCCCGTGCAAGACAGACCAAATCTAAAGCGCGTATTCAAGCTTATGAAGATTTATTGAACAAGCAAGATAGTGAAGAGGTCAAAACAGCTCAAATTGTAATCCCTGTGGCTGAGCGCCTTGGCGGCGTTGTGATTGAAGCTGAAGGTTTGAAAAAAGGCTTTGGCGATCGTCTTCTTATTAATGATTTAGATTTCAAATTACCACCTGGTGGTATTGTTGGTGTCATTGGTCCTAACGGTGCTGGTAAATCAACATTATTTAAAATGATTACTGGTCAAGAAACACCAGATGAGGGCACATTTAAAGTAGGGGATACGGTAGAGCTTGGTTATGTTGACCAGTCACGTGATGCTTTAGATGGTAATAAGAATGTTTGGGAAGAAATTTCTGAAGGTAATGACGTTATTATGCTTGGCAAGCGTGAAGTGAATTCACGCGCTTATACTTCCGCTTTTAATTTCAAAGGTGGAGACCAGCAGAAAAAAGTAGGTAATCTTTCAGGCGGTGAGCGCAATCGGGTGCATTTAGCAAAAATGCTTAAATCTGGCGCTAATGTTTTGCTGCTCGATGAACCAACAAATGACCTTGATGTTGAAACGCTTCGTGCTTTAGAAGAAGCACTTGAAAATTTTGCTGGTTGCGCCGTGATTATTTCTCACGACCGTTGGTTCTTAGACAGGATTGCGACCCATATTCTCGCTTTTGAAGGCGATAGCCATGTGGAATGGTTTGAAGGGAATTTTGAAGATTATATTGCTGATAAAAAACGTCGTCTTGGTGATGATGCTGATATGCCTAAGCGTATTCAATATCAAAAATTTAGCCGCTGATTTTATAGGCACTTAACCGAACAAAACGCCTTTTTCCCCGCACTTGATGCGGGGTATTTTAGTATGGGGCACAAAGAGTTTCAAACGATAGCGATCCCG
>WTKA01000040.1:6016-8640 GCA_011524605.1 Hyphomicrobiales bacterium
CGCTTGGTCTCATCGCGTGCCTTGAACTAACAAGACACTTCTCCCCGCAACTTTTGTTGCGCGCCCTCGCAGCCATTGAACGAAGTAAAATTGGCGTGAGAGCAGATATAAATAATTTTATCCAAATAAATTTAGGATATTGGCTTGCGTTGAGGATGTGATGCTTAAGGATGTCACTGCTAAGGTCTGGCGCATTTGTGCAAGATTGGATTGCAGAGCAACCTCCTCATTATCAATACCCATTAGATTGGAGGCCTCATCAGCATATAATTCGTTTTTAAAAACTAATTGATCACGCTGCGCCTCAAGGCTCACCTTTAACGTTGAATGATGAGCTTCAAGCTTATCAAGTGCATCATCAATTTTGTCCGCGCTCATGGTGAAAAAGCTATTTTCAAGACCATTCAGAGCAATATTATCATACCATTCCCCAGCTTTAGTATCGCCAATGGCTTCATCAAAGATCACAAAATCTGAAAAGTCCATATCAGAAGTGTTTGCTGCAGTTTGATACCATCCGCCAAGAGTAGTAACAGCGCGCGTTATTTCACCAATTGGTGCTAATGTGCCTGCTGGTGTTTGGGCAATATTATTCCCATCCTTGTAAACGGTTGCACGCACTTCTCCAGCACCTAGATCCTCTAAAGAGATCATCCAAAAGGCCCAAGTATCTAGCGATAAAGAACCTGGAGGCGTATCAAGTTGAAAATTAAAGCCTCCTTGTCCTGGACCCATATATTCAAATCGAAAAGCTTCTGTTGACGGTAACTTGTTATGAATGCGGGTTAGGCCAAATTCTTCAAAACGGTTCCAAGGCACATCTGTACTGTTAGAAGAATTAATCAGAAAGTCCCAAGCGGTCGTTGACTTAACATTCACCCAAAAGCCCATTGTAAATTCTTCGGGAAAGGTAAGGGCAGGTAGTTGGATATAGTCACCACCAGCAATAATAGATGCTGTTGTATCTGTATCTACAGCATATGAGCCGTTAGGACCTGTCGGCGATAAGGCAATTGTGTCTCCGATAAGCTGAGCGTCTGGGTAATTGCCTGTAAAGTCAGCATAAACATTGTTGATTGTGTCAGGGCCAAAGGCTGCAACAAGCTCTGGATAGGCGGATGTGTCAAAATCGCCGCTTTCAATACCTAAAATATTGCCGCCTCGATAGGCAAAACCAGAGATAATATCATCTAGATTAACAGATTGGGCTGAGAATGTTTGATCTCCTACTTGAAAATTTTCTTGCCCCCAATCTGAAAACATATTCATGCCCCGAAAAGAGGCTGTTTCACCCATGGTAATTATTTGCTCTTTTAGATCATCAGCCTGCGTTTTATATGACGTGCTTAACGCTATATTTTCCTCGCTTGCAGCTGCTTCTTCTAAAGCTTTAATGCGATCGACCATGTCGCGCATTTGATCAATGGCATTGAGAGAATTTTCTAAAGAACCGATATGTTTATTGGCTTTTGAAATTTCAAATTCATTTTCAGAAATTTTACGGTTCAAGCGATCTGCACCAGCCTTAAAAGGCACGCTTCGCGCTTCTTTTATATCTATTTCACCACTTATTTGCAGATCTGCTAGTCGATCTGCTTCCTGGTTAGCGAGCTTCTCAAAACGAATACTCGCACGTGAAAAACTATCTAATACAATAGATGGCATGGCTCAGAATTCTTTCTGTTTATTTTTAACATTATTAATTTGAACGAAAAAGATAAAATTTTATCTAAAAAAGAGGTTTAATTTTTAGTTAAAAGAGCCCTGCCAGAGAGAGAAGTAGATTTATCCTTCATAAAATTGTTCATTCAAAATGCGTTCTTCTAAAGAATGCCCCGGATCAAACATCATATGCATAGATGATGTCTTATCTTCATTGATAATAACTTTACGAATATTTCTAATTTCAAAATTATCAGCAGCAACATTAACCGGCCGCTTTTGTAAATTTATAACGTTAATTTCAACCTTTGCGCTGCTGGGCAATAAAGCGCCACGCCATCTTCTAGGGCGGTAAGGGCTTATGGGGGTTAATGCAAGCATAGGCGCATTGATTGGTAGAATAGGGCCATGGGCTGACAAATTATATGCTGTGCTACCTGCTGGGGTGGCAACTAATATGCCATCACATACCAGCTCCTCTAATCTCACACGATTATCAATAGAGACGGACAGTTTTGCAGCTTGGTGGCTTTGCCGTAATAAGGAGACTTCATTAATCGCCCTTGCTGAATGAATTTCCCCATTTTCATCTTCCACTTGCATAAGCAAAGGGTGAATGATTGTTGTCTCAGCATTTTGTAATTTATGCAGCAAATCTTCAAAACGGCCTTCCGCATTCATTAAAAAACCAAGGGTGCCATAGTTTACGCCATAAATAGGTATATCAGTATTCATCATCCTGTGCAGGGTTTGCAACATCAGACCGTCGCCTCCTAGGGCAACGACAACATCAGCGTTTTCTATCGCAATTTTTCCGTAAAGTTTTTGAAACTCTTGCTTGGCTTTATTTGCTTGTTTCGTTCCACTGGAAAGAAAGCCAATTTTTTCAAATTTATTTTGTTTTTCCAAGATAAAGCCCATTCCACCATGATATAGATGGTTAATTTGTCTTTAATTTTATT
>WTKA01000040.1:8740-19215 GCA_011524605.1 Hyphomicrobiales bacterium
TAGATAAATGACATGTTCTGAATTGAATTATGGCGTATTATTATCTGAGGCTTCCTCCAATATAGGTCCTGTGGCAATGGTACTAGCGCGGGAGGCCAAAAAGACATAATCGGCTTTTTCTTCTGGGGCAATTGAGCGTCTTGTCAGTCGATAAAATCCATAAAAAGCAATTATGCTATATACTGTTACAATAAACCATAAAAAAGATGGGGCGCCATAATAATCCATTAAAATGCCAAGCACCATCGGGCCGCTTGCTGACCCTGTGCCAAAGATCATAATAAGCCTTGCGCTTGCTGCAATCATTTTCTTTTGAGGAATAATGTCATTTGTATGAGCCACAATTATTGAGTATAAAATAGGCGATAAACCACCGAATAAACCAAATAATGCAATCAGCAGCTTATTATCTATATTGGTAAGGTAAATAGCTGTGATTATTGTGGTAGCGCTTGCAGTGATTGCACATAAGGAAGCGACTAACCGCCTATCTATTTTGTCAGATAATGAGCCTATAGGGAATTGTAAAATACCCCCAATAATAAAAGGTGAGGCGCTTAAGATAGCAATCTCTTGAATAGAAAATCCCATTGCAAGACCAAAAACAGCTGCTAAGCCAATGATACAGCCCTGACCGACCCCCGTTAAAAAACAGGCTATGACCCCAAAGGGTGTATAGGCATAAATTTCTTTCATTGTTAAAGACTCAGGGTCTTCTATTTTTGGGGCAGGGGCGCGTGTAAGGGAAACTGGAATTAAGGCAAAAGAAACAAGAATAGAAACAGTCATAAACATGGTGGCTGACGCTGGATTTGAAACTTCTGGCGGTAATATTAATAAAGGCAGCTGTCCTACTGCAATTGAGGCATAAGCAATTATCATATAGATTGATAGCATTTGCCCCCTTGTTTCATTGGTTGAAGATTGATTAATCCAGCTTTCAATAACAATATAAAGAGATGCCATAGCAAAACCTGTAGCAACTCTAAGAATAAACCAAATGATTGGTTCTGTAATAAGTGTATGAAGCAAAATAATAACAGAAGCCAAAGAAGCAAAAGCGGCAAAGACACGAATATGTCCAACTGCTCGAATAAGACTAGGCGCTTTGATAGAGGCAAGCAAAAAACCTAAAAAGAAGCCTGACATAATAATGCCTAGCCAGCTATCAGAAAATCCTTCTATAGATCCTCTTATGCCGAGCAAAGAGGTTTGTAAGCCTTGTCCTGTCATTAACAGCGCTATTGCAAAAAATATTGCAGCGAGAGTCCGTGTCATTGCCCACATAATGTGTATCCATAAAAATTAAGGTAAAATATTTTTTGAACGCATTTACTGCAAAACCAGATTGTTAATTTAATGTTGGCCAAATAGCGAGGAAGACAAGCATAAATTTATAGTCTGTGAGAAAATTTTGCTTAAGAATTAAATAAAAGCAAGAGGTTTTTAACTTTTATGTGTGAAATTATGGATAACAAATCCTTAATCACAACATTATATTTTATATATAAGGATGGTGACACTATTAAAAGGGTGGCGAAATTGGCTGCAAGATCAAGAATGAAACATAAAATATCAACCGTTTGCATCAATTTATGCATTGCCCTATCATTTGTATTTTTGCTTTTGCTTTCATCTGCACAAACTTTAGCAAATGAGCCTATTAACTTAGCGCCAAGCCGGTTTTTAGACAATATGCCGAAGAAAAAACAAGCTGTATCTATCACTATTCGTAACGAGCATAACCGTAGTGCGCATCAAGTTTCTAAAAAATGGAATAATGTTGCTCTGCCTAAAAGAAATCCAAATTTGGCAACAAATGATGTTGCCTTAGAAGCGCCAGAAAAACTAATGGGCGGATCTAATACGGATGGAATTGCTAGGAATAATATTGCCTTAGATATTCATAATACAATCTCTAATAAAATGAAAAATAAGGCTAATTTCAAGCTGCCAAACCAACCATCAAAGCCTAATGAGATGGAAAATAGTGTTGGGATGCAAAAATTGTCTCCTCGCGTTATTCAAGGAACGGCTCCAGCCTTAGTGCCTGTTCAAATACCTACAGTAAATGCTGCTTCTGAAATAGCAAAGCCTAGAAAGCAAGCGTCAGAAAATATTCGAACCATATTAAAAGATCCAATACAGAGATATGAAGATAAGCAAGTGATTGGGACAATTTTCGCCGATCAAAAATTAGGCGGTGGGCTGTTTAATACGTCAGAGCGGATTTTAGTGCCTGTTAGACAATCATTACAAGACGCAAAATTGATAACAGCTAATATTTTGCCAAACCCCGCTGATAAGTCTATCCCAGACTTAGTGGAAAGTGTGATTTTCAATTCTCGTTTAACAACGGCATCGATTACAACCGGATCTATCAGGCCACAAAAAAATACCGCGAAAATGCAACAATTTGCTCAAAATAGCCAAGATAGCTATGCAGATGTTTCTATTGATTTAATGTTGGCAGAGGGCGGTGCTTTAGTTCAGCAAGATGCAGTATGGCGTATATTCTCTGATACAGCGGATGCATTGGGTGAACCAATTTTATTACACCATATTCAAGCGCCTGCATTGGATATCACATTGCCTTATGGCACTTATATCATTCATGCTGCCTACGGCTTAGCGAGCGTGCATAAAACTATCATTATTGCGCGTGATGACTATATTGATAATTTCATACTAAATGCTGGCGGATTAAAAGTTTCTATTGGTCATGCCTTTAAAGATAGCTTTGTTGCTGAAAAAGCAAAATATAATATCTATCCTTTAACAGATTTAACACAGCTTGTCGAAAACCAAGAGCCTGAAGCAATTGTTACAGATGTTCCAAATGGGGGCATTATTAGACTGAATGCTGGGGCTTATCGTATAGTAAGCAAATATGGCGAAGCAAATGCCATTATTGAAGCTGAAATCCGCGTTGAATCAGGTAAGCTTATGGAAGCTGCCATGACCCATCGCAGTGGTGATGTTACATTAAAATTAACAACGCAACCAGGCGGTTCAGCTTTAGCCAATACACAATGGACTATCTTAGGCGCTTCAGGTGATCTTATTAGTGAGGGTGTGGGCGCTCTATCAAAGCATACTCTTGCTATTGGTCAATATACAGTTGTGGCGGTCAATGGCGGACAAAGTTATACGCATAATTTCAGTGTTTCTTTAGGTCAAAACCCTGTTGTTGAAGTTATTGCTAATTAATTTTATTTTCTAATATTTTTTACAAGCTCAGTATAGGGGCAAATATCTTTACCAAATGGGACATGTCGGCGCCGAAAACTTGTGCCCTCGATTGCTTTTGGTTGAGAAATCCGATCCATCCTGAAATGTCTAAAATTATCACGCATTGGATCCCAGGCCACCATATACCATAGGGGTTGCAAGATTAAAATTGCCTGCGGTTCAACTTTACGCGAAGTTTTCCGACCCATCCTATCAGAATAATCAAATTGGATATATTGCTGTCTTAAAAAAGCGGTTTCAAAAGCAGGTAATAAGTTTTTATCCATATCACCTATATTGGATATATCTTGTTGCGGTGAGATTTTACCAATATACAAACATTCAAGAAAACTACGTAAGTCTTTCACCTTATCAGGAGGTAAGGCACGTTCGATCTTAGCAAGCCCAATATCTGCAAGCTCAGCAAATGGCAGATTTCCTGCAGTACGCATTGTAGCAACACTGATTAGTAAAGCAAAAAGTTCTGGTACTGATAATCGAACCGTCGTTTGCATTGATTGCGGATCAAGCTGTAAACCACCCCCACGACCTACATCAGAATGAATAATAAACCCTTCATCTCTGAGCGCGCAAATATCACGCAATATAGTTCTGCGCGATACACCGACATCATTAGCGAGTTCGTCAATAGTGCTTGTGCCATTGCGACGTAAGCTGCGTACGATGGCGTCGTGTCTGTTTCTAACTTTCATAATGCTAATATATCATAAATAGTGACAAATTTTGGCATTATTTCATTCTAGTTGATATCTATCAGCAAAAAGTAAAACTAAAAGGGATATGATATGCAAAAAACAAATCCAGTAGGATGGTTTGATATTTATGTAAATAACATGGAAAGAGCTGTATTATTTTACGAGACAATGCTTGAGCTAAAACTTGAGCCTATTGAAGACGCAACGGGGCAGATGCAACTGATGGGGTTCCCTTTTGAAACGGATACATACGGCACAGGAGGTGCTTTATGCAAAACCTCAGAGGCAAAGCCAGGAGCAGGTGGTACAACGATCTATTTCATGGTTGATGATTGCGCTATTCAGCAGGAGCGCGTAATACAGGCGGGAGGAACTGTGATTAAGCCAAAGTTTTCTATCGGAAAATTTGGATGGATATTATTTTGCCAAGATACTGAAGGGAATATTATTGGCTTTAACTCTAAGAAATAGTTGGTCTATAAATAATTATGAACAATTTTTTCAAAAAGAAATTGAGTGCCTGTGTAAGTGTTTGGCTTACATGGGTACCCATATTTAAAGGATGAATACATCAAAAAAACTTGAAATTGCTAGTAGTAATTATACTCTCTTTTCTGTTTACAGTATCAATCGCTTGGTGCCGAATAGACTAAATAATCACGTCCTAAGCTTAATATATCCATTAAATTCAACCCCTAATTAAATAAGCTTAATAGCTGATTATGTGCTTGGTTGGTAATATTAAGTGATGTTATTGCCAATGTTTGACGCGTTTGAGCGATATTCATTTGTAATGCGACTTCTTCACTATCTATTGCAACTAAGTTAGACATATCGTCTACCATTAATTCTTGCTTAAATATGAGTTGATTCCTCACAGATTCAACCGCTACAGATTGGCCAATAAAATGGGATTCAATTTTATCTAAAGCAGCTTCAAGCTTATCGGATGTCATCGTAAAAAAGCTATTTTCTAACCCAGCCATACCAATGTTATTATACCATTCTTTAGCTTCATCAGCGTCTAGCGCTTTATCAAAAACAACAAAATCAGAAAATCCACCATTAACGCCCGTTGAAGCGCCAAACCAGTCTCTTCCTAAAAAATTGTCTGCCTTTATATGGTCGGTATCAATCACCATTGGTAATGTTAAACCACCACCAACAGTATAAGGCTCATTCTCGCCATCTTTGAAAATTTGTAAATTTCCAGCTGAATCACGCGTGAACATGAAATAAGACCATTCTCCCCATTCAAAGACATTATTGACTGTATCTAAGGCATAATGATTGCCAAAATCGTCATGTATGGCCATGCGCATCCTTTGGCTGCCACCCATACGACCAAAAGAGAAGAGGTCTTGGTTTGACCCAACACCGCCGTTTGAAAAATCTGCACCGCGCTGCCAAGTGCCGCCAGCAGTGTCTTGTTTAAACCAAATGCCAAGGGTAACTTCATCTGTAAGTTCTACCCCCGCAGGCAGCTGAACATAAGGTGCTCCCGCATTTGTTCTAGCGTTTGTTGGGTTGCTAAAATCTAAGCCATAGCCGCCATTTGGCCCATTTTGTGCAATTGTTGCCCCATTGACCAAAGTGCCATCTGGGAAGTTGCCAGTGAAATCTGAGTAGCTATTATTGATCGTATCAGGACCAAAGGCTGCAACAAGATTAGGATAAGCGCTTGTGTCAAAATCACCATTTTCAATGCCAAGGATATTGCCGCCACGGTAAGCAAAACCGTTTATAACATCTGCTAAGTCTACAGTTGTTGTTGTGAAATTATTGCCATTCACATTCGCTGTTTCTGTACCCCAGCCTTTAAAGAAATTAATATCTTGATAGGTTGCCGCTTCGCCCAGCTGAATCATTTGTTCTTTTAATTCGTCAATTTGTTCTACATAGCTTGTTGCAAGGGTAGTATTAGTTTCTGCTGCGGCTGCATTTTCAAGATCTTTAATTTTGTCAACCATGACACGCATTTGATCTAATGCATTATTTGCTGTTTCAAAGGCTGACAGGCTTTTGTTAGCTTTTGTGATTTCAAAATCAAGATTAGCGACTTCGCGTGCGAGCCGTTGTTCTTCTGCTTTGAATATAAGTGAATTGCTATCATCTTTGGCATCGATTTCGCCACGAGCATTAAGATTTTCGAGGCGATTAGCTTCGATCTTTGCAAGCTTGTTAAAGCCAATAGAGGCGCGTTGAAAACTATTTAAAACAATACTAGGCATGTATATACTTCTTCTGAAGTGAATTAATTGCTAAATAGTATTTCAAATTTTATTTAAAGTTGTGTGAAATAGTATCGTTAATATTTTATTAAAATTATAGCTTAGCGATTAGCTTCTACGGTTGCAATATGTTGCATTTTAGCAAGGAGTGATTTCAAGCCGTTGCTTCTTTGGGAAGAAATTTGCTCTGATAGCCCTAATGCTTCGAAATAGCTAAAACTATCTCCTTGAGCAAGCTTATCAGCGGTAACGCCAGAAAATAGGCTGATTGCAATTGCTAAAAGACCTTGTACAATATGAGCATCGCTTTCACCTTTAAAGGTTAAGACGGCTTCTTTACCTTCGCCTTCACATTTATGTGTCAGCCAGACTTGCGAGGCGCAGCCATTCACTTTGTTTTCTGAAGTTTTATGAATGTCTTCAAGGGGGGCTAATGATTGGCCTAATTCGATGATATAGCGATATTTATCCTCCCATCCATCAATAAAAGACATATCTTCTTTTAAATTTTGAAATGCATCTTTATTCATGTTGTCGCCCCTGATGGTTCAATATTAAATATTTCTTTATCTGAATGTTATAAATAATAAACCATCCTTATATATTCATTTTTTATAGAAAAGAAAGAGATGAATGGAATGATTTTATCGTTAATCCTTTAGTAACGATAAATACAAGTTAGTTTAGCTAAAATTTTAATATTTGATAGAATAACAACTTATAAAAAATTTTTGTAAATAGATAACGCAGAAATAGGTTTGGGAATGTCTTATCAAAAAGAAATGCGTCGCTCTTTAATTATGTTGACTTTAGCAGGTGTAGTTACCTTTGGGGCAGTGGCTTTAAATGCTTTCTCTCCGAAAAACATGCGCGATATGCAGATTAATAAACAAGCATCTCAAACGCAAAGCTTGGCAACACAAAATCGTCAAGTTGCTAATGCATCAGCGCAAATCAATAGCGCGACAAGCCAGTTTAACCGGCCAGTACAAGTCAATAATTCCAAACAAGTTCAAGAGCAAGTTAATTTTGCACGATCCAATAGCCAATCAAAGCCAGTTGAATCGACTCGACTGCATATTGAGGCGCTGCAAACTTCTTTGAAAGCGCAGGGCTTTTATGATGGCGATGTAGATGGATTATTAGGACCAAATACGCAAAGTGCAATCACTTTATATCGCATCGCTTATCAAGTGCCAGATGGATTGCAAACTCCTGTGGAGATTTTGCAGCATATGCGAAACGCTAATAAAGCAAAAATCTCTCAAAATAATAAGGTGACGAGCCAAACTATTAACACAGCTTCAAACTCAACTTTACCACCGCTTAATATTCCTAATTTAACAACGGGCTCAATCGCACCTCAGCAAGATAAGGGTATTACGGATGAGAATATTGTGAGCAATATTCAGTCTATTTTAGCTGAATTTGGCCTTAACCCTGGTGCAAATAATGGAAAATTAAGCGCACAAACCGTTAATGCGATTAAAGAATTTCAAGATTATAAAAATATCCCCGTTACGGGAAAAATTGATAATAATCTCATTAATATCTTAGAACGTATCTCACGTCGTAAAGTTCGCGGTTAAATCAAGTTATTTTATTATGGCGCGTATAAAATCATCTATCTGGGTCGATGCTTATCTAAGGCGTGTGCAGTTTAATGGCGGTTTTGCGGCGATTTTAAAAAAAGGTGACCCTGATGCGGGGGCAATTTATATAGAAATTGATAATATGCAAGGTCAGATAAAATTATTGAAACCTGCATTTAATCCAGATTTTTCTGAACGTAAATGGTGTTATCAATTTGAAGATGAACGAATATCTAGACTAGAAGTAATAGAATTTTTCGAAAAAGAGAAACGGTTAGATCCAGATCTATGGGTAATTAATATTGAGGATAAAAGCGGGCAACCCCACATTGATAGTGATTTTATTGTCAAAGCTTGATGAAACATAAATCAAATTTGTTTGGGATTTGGTTAAATATCTAAAGCAATCAAGCGAGTGGAACAAAATGAGTTTGTTACTTTTATCTATTTTTAAAAATACAAAATATATGAGCTAATTAACAAGTTAAGAAATTAAGGATTAAGGATTGTTTTATGTCATCACCAGCGAGTATTGCAAGAGACCAACTTAAAGCTTTCGTAGAGCGTATTGAGCGCATGGAAGAAGAAAAAGCTGCAATTTCAGAAGATATTAAAGAGATTTATGCCGAAGCAAAAGGCAATGGCTATGATGTAAAAACATTACGCGCCATTATAAGACTACGCAAAATGGAACCACATGATTTGGAAGAGCAAGAGGCTATGCTTGACCTGTATAAATCTGCTCTTGGTATGCTAGGCAGCCCACAAATTGCAGATGATGAAGAAGAGATGTAAAACTAAAAAACTCTCTTTTCCTTTCACAAACTAACGGCTTTAAACACAAACTATCCCGTTTGCTTTTGGAAATAAAATTTTAAATAGCGCGCTTGAAAATTAATTTTGAGCGCGCATTTTTTGTCTTAGACTAGACATTTCACGTAAAGTTCTCGTTGACTTTAACAGTATATTTGCCTTGTTAATTGCAAGGCTAGCTCTTGTTTTAGATTTTTCAATCTCCGAGAATTGAGCAAGGCTACTCGCATTTTGTGTTTGCGTGCTTAGTTTTATTTCATTTTGATTATAGCCTAATGCAATATTATTAGATGGATCTATTTCTAATGCTGCAAAATTAGGCGCTGTCATCATCAGCTGTTGCTGATATTTATCTTTTCTGTCAGGATGAGATTTTGGTAGGTTGACCAGAGATGAACGATTGAGCTCTGCTAAAGAAAGCAGCTTTTTACTTGCTTCAACCTCTTTTAAAGGTGTTGCTGCTAATTCATCATTTGTAGAGATAGGAGCCATTGCTAAAAGTGCCATTGCTTTTGAATCTTGTTGTCTTGCTAATCTTGTCCGAATTTCTGCATCATTCTCGTAAGCAGGACGGGCTTTTGGCATTGAGGTCAGGATTAAGGGGCGTTTTTGAGCTTCATTAGATGCAATTTGTGTATTTGCTTTTGCTTGCTTCGCTTTTTGAGAGGCTCTGGCAATGATTGTCTCTGCTGAAAGCTCTTCAATATCTAAATCTTCACCAACAGGTTCAATAATAGGTACGATAGGTGGATTTTTTTTACCTGCTAAGCCAAATAGTTTTGCAAATAAATTGCCACTTTTTTGTATCTCGTCTTTTGTTTTGCCAACTGAATTCAGCTTGCCTTTTTTATGCATAGCCATCGCGAGAGAGTAGCCGTTTAAAGGCTTTCCATCGGTTGGTACATGGATCGTTTGTCCTTTTGGAAATACTTTATTCAGTTGCGAGCGGCTCATACGTGGCCAATGCCTTACAGAACCTGTATCTAAGTGGCTGAAATTTGCATAATGGCCAACGCCGCCTGCATGTTTCTTTAATGCAGCAGCTCTCACTTTAGAGGGAGAAACACCTGAAATTTTAAAATCAATGGCTTTACCATTAATATGCTGGCTGGTTCGAGCGGTTTTGCGGCCGCGACGTCTTAAGGCATCATTTGTTTTTTTCGAGCGATAGCCTGAAAAAACATGTATTGTCTTACCTGTTGCGCCGACTTCTTTCGTAACTTCCCATAGCAAGTCAAATAACGCTGGGTCCATTTTGGTTGGCTCATTGCGACGCCAATCCCTTAAAAAATAATTCAGCTTTTTAAGGGCAGATTGGTTATATCTGTTATTTGTTTTATAGACGACGGAAAGATTTTCTTTTGTATGAATATTGTAAAGATTGAGAACACGGTCTTTAGCAAAGCTGCTATGGGTAGAAAACATAGATGTTAGCAAGCAAAGCAAAATGGTCTGAATAAATGCTTTTGATTTATTCATTTTGATGAAATGGGAAAATGTGAAAGCGATGTTTTTTCCTATTGTCACTTATTGTCCTTAATATTTCTATGCGTTTTATCAAGATAAATAGAGATTGTCCATTAAAAACAGCATAATATATATGATGTGGTAACTCTACAACATTATTAAAATTTTACATAAATGGTTTATAAATAGTTAACAATTAATCTTTTCCCCATTTAACTATCGAATGAGCATATATTTTGTTGCAATGTAAACGAGAAATTTGTTTAAACAGAGGCGAGCCTAGGCTCAGAACCTATTAATTTTGTTCAATTCTGTTTGAATTAAAAGTATTAGTTGGATGAAAATAAAGTAAAAGAATAGTTTTGCTATTGTTGAAGCTTTATTTTTGACAAATGATGCTTTTAACTCAAACCCACTTTTAAATT
>WTKA01000131.1 GCA_011524605.1 Hyphomicrobiales bacterium
GCAGCAATGAGCGCAATGCCAAGCACTACGCGGTAAATAACAAAAGGCATCATGGAGATATGCTTTAACAGGCGCATCATGAAAGCAATTGAGATCAGCGCTGTAATGAAAGCTAATGCAGCCGCAATCACCATATCAGAGATGGCAGTGCCAGAGCTATCTTCGGCGGCCTTCACAAAAGCACCAGCACCACCAGCTAATATGGTCGGAATAGCCAGAAGCATTGCATAGCGCGCTGCTTCTATTCGATCAAAACCCATTATCCGAGCCGCAGACATGGTGATGCCCGATCTAGATGTGCCTGGGATAAGCGCTAATATTTGCGCGCCACCGATAATCATTGCTTGTTTAAAACTACTAGCTTCAACTGTCTCGCCTGTTGCGCCATGCTTATCAGTCCAATATAAAACGCCCGCAAAAACAAGATTGGCAATCGCCACAACCCAAGGACTACGCAAGCTATCTGTTGCGTTTGCCATCACCAATACAGCACCAACAAAAAGAACGGGAATAGAAGCCAATATTAAATAAATTAAAATAGTACGTGCTTCACTGGTTCTAAAACGAATGAGATCTCTTAACCCACCAAGTAACCATAAACATTCTCGCCAGAAATATATCAGCACGGCAAAGAGTGAGCCAAAATGTACAGCGAGATCAAGAAGCGCGCCTTGATCTTTTCCGCCAAAAACATAAGGAATAAGAGCAAGATGACCAGAACTACTAACGGGTAGAAACTCTGTGAGCCCCTGAATGATGGCAAGAAGAATAAGCTGTCCAATTTCCATATTGATTTAGCCTTTATATTTAAAAAATATCAAATTTATCTTGAACTTAATAACATTCTTTTGTTAATAGCCTGTAGCATTTTACACTTCTTATGACTATTATCTCACAAACAATGATTTTCCTTAGGAATAATCATTTACAAATTATAAAATTATTGCGTACGAACTATAAAGGCATAAAGTTATCTGATTATTCCATCCATATATAAATGGAGTTTTCAAGGCGGGACTAAATTAAAGGATAATCATGAAAGCTAAAGGCGTTCTACATCATCATCCATTTTGCCCTCACAGTAGAGGTGCGCGCGCTATTTTATTAGAAGCAGGGATTGAGTTTGAACTTAAAAAACATAATCCTTGGGATCGTGTTGAAGATTTTCTCATTATCAACCCAACAGGTACAGTCCCTGTTTTTATATTAGATGGTGCTGCTATTGTCGGTGTTCACTCTATCTCCGAATTCATATCTGATTATCTACCAAGGTCAGAGCGGATAAAATCTCTGCTGCCCAAATCATGGCAGTCCCATGCTGAAAATAGGCGCATCAGAGATTGGTATGAAACAAAATTTGCCAATGAAGTGAGCGACCCTATCATTTTAGAGCATGTTTACCGGCGGCAAATGCCTGCAAACCTTGGGGGCGGTGCGCCCGAAACAGAAATTTTACGCCAAGCGATGCAAAATTTAAAACCTCATTTGAATTATCTTGATTATCTTCTAGAGAAAACAGGCTGGCTTATTGATGAACGCGTAACATTCACCGATTTGATCGTTGCTGCACAACTCTCTTGCCTTGATTATTTCAACCTCATCAATTGGCAAGAGAATGAGCGCATAAAAGAATGGTATGCCAGAATAAAATCACGGCCTAGTTTCCAACCGTTATTAACAGATCGCATCCCCGGTGTGACCCCACCTTCTTATTATACCCAGTTTGACTTTTGAAAATAAGAAGGCATGACGGCGACGCACTCCATCAAAGAGAAGATTAAAGAACAAGCAATGCATCTTGGTTTTGATGCTTGCGGTTTCACCAAAGCCCACATGCCCCAAGAGCGGCAAAAATCCCTTGCAAACTGGGTAGATGAAGGCCGCCATGGGGATATGGCATGGATGGAAAACCGTTTATATGAAAGATCCTCGCCAGAACATTTATGGCCTGATGCAAAATCTGTTTTATGCCTTGCCCATAACTATGGACCAAATAACACTATATCTCCTCTTTCGCTCATCTCAGATGATGGCAATGCCATCACTTCAATTTATGCCGCGCGCAAAGATTATCATGATGTGATAAAAAAGCGCCTCAAACAGCTAGCCCGCTGGCTTGTTGAGCACTATGGCTGCGAGGTTAAAGTCTTTGTAGACACAGCGCCTGTAATGGAAAAACCCCTAGCCCAGCTTTCTGGTATCGGCTGGCAAGGCAAGCACACAAATTTGGTTAACCGTGACTTTGGGTCTTGGACCTTTTTAGGCAGCATATTTATGACCCTTGAGATTGAAGCTGATAAGGCGGAAATTGATCATTGCGGTAGCTGCAGCAAATGTCTTGATATTTGCCCCACAAATGCTTTCCCTCAAGCCTATCAACTTGATGCTCGCAAATGCTTAGCCTATCTTTCCATCGAGCATAAAGGCGTTATCCCCCTGGCCTATCGCAAGCCCATGGCTAATCGTGTTTTTGGCTGCGATGACTGCCTTGCTGTTTGCCCTTGGAATAAATTTGCCTCTATTGCAAGCGATATTAAATTGCAAATGCGTGAGCATCTCTACCAATCTCCTTTAAACGCCCTTTTATCCTTAACCGATCAAGCCTTTCGTGAGCGCTACGCAGGTACGCCAATAAAACGCACTGGTCGTGATTGCTTCATTAGAAATGTGGCAATTGCTGCAGGCAATGCTAACAAAGAGAATGACATTATCCTTGCCCTTGAAACTTTATTACAAGACCCATCAGATATTGTAAGGGGCGCGGTTATTTGGGCTTTGTCACAGCATCAGCCGCATGAAAAAATGCAATTTTATTTTAATCGCTATGGCATAAATGAACAAACACCCCATGTTATTGATGAATGGCATACCGCTTTGGACTTAACAAAATGACTTCTCAAAATTCTCTTTTCATTTTTGGCTATGGTTTTACATCTCACCATTTAGCAAGCTTAATCCGAAATAAAAGCGATCACTTACCTATTGTAGCAACCAGTCGAAAAGTAGAACGCATTGAAAAAATGCATGCTTTGGATATCACGCCTATCTCGCTGACGGGAGAGCATGATGAAGATAAAATTACACCCCATTTAGAAAAGATCACCCATCTACTCATCAGTGCAGGGCCATCAGAAAATGGCGACCCTTTTCTCAACCAATTTGAGACATTATTAGAAAAAATGCCGCATTTAAAATGGATTGGCTATCTCTCAACCACTGCCGTTTATGGCAATCATGATGGAGCATGGGTGGATGAAGATAGCGCTCTGAATGCAGGGCTAGAACGCGGAAAGTGGCGTATTGCAGCGGAAAATAAATGGCTATCAATTGGAAGAAATACAAAAATTCCAACGCATATTTTTCGTCTTAGTGGCATTTTTGGTCGTGGGCGTAATGCTTTTACGACCATAGAAAAAGGGAAAGCAAAAAGGGTGATAAAGAAAGGGCAATTGTTCAATCGCATTCATGCTGATGATATTGCTCAAACGGTTTATGCCTCTATGTATAATCCCTATCATGACGGGGATTATACGCGTATATATAATGTTGCAGATGACGAGGCCGCACCGCCGCAAGATGTGATAGCCTATGCCTGCTCACTCATGGGGATTAGCCCGCCGCCAGAGGTTCAATTTGAAGAGGCTAATATGTCTGCGATGGCACGCAGCTTTTATTCTGAATCTAAAAAAGTGAGCAATGACCGTATTAAACAAGAGCTTGGCATCACATTGCTATACCCGAACTATAAGCAAACTTTAAAACAAATGTGGGAAGAAGATGATTGGCGATAATATTTTTTAGTTTTAGGCTCAGAAGCTGTTAATTTAGTCTATTCTTAACCAATAGATTTACATGCGAATTCTTTTCTTTTAAACAAGAGCCATCTTATTTGAAGTTAAAAGAAGAAAAATAAAAGAGAAAAAAATGCTAAAAATATCGCCCTTTGCGCCTAAAAATTTTCCGCAACTTACCCCTATTGAAGGGATGAGCTTATGCGGTGTTGCCGCTGGTTTGCGCTATGAAGGGCGTGTTGATGTGATGATGGCTTATTTTGAAGATGGGGCAAGCGTTGCGGGTGTCTTTACAAAATCAAAATGTGCCTCTGCCCCTGTTGATTGGTGTAAACAGCATTTATCCCATGGCGTTGCAAAAGCTTTGCTGGTGAATGCAGGCAATGCCAATGCTTTTGCGGGCAAGCATGGCGTTGTTGCCGTTGATGCCACTGCCGATGCCATTGCCAGCCATTTAGGCTGTAAGCATCATGAAATTTTTCTTGCATCCACAGGCGTGATTGGCGAACCGCTCAATCCAGAAGCAATGCAACAAGCGGTTGCCTTAGCCCATGAAAATTTAAAAGCCGATGACTGGGAAAATGCAGCGAAAGCAATCTTAACAACGGATACTTTCCCAAAAGCAATTAAAGAAGAAATTATTATTGATGGTGAGACCATCACACTTCAGGGTATTGTAAAGGGTTCAGGCATGATTGCCCCTGATATGGCAACCATGCTTGGCTATGTCTTTACCGATGCTAATATTAGCTCTGAAGACTTGCAAAGCCTACTCTCAAGCGCCACTGAAAAAAGCTATAATGCCATTACAGTTGATAGTGATATGTCTACCTCCGATACGGTTATGGCTTTTGCAACTTGTAAAACCGGTAAACCACTCCAGCCCGGTACAGACGGCTATGATGCTTTTGCCAAAGCATTTGAAACAATCAATAAAGCGCTAGCCCGGCTCGTAGTTACAGATGGAGAAGGTATTTCAAAGCTTCTTGAAATAACAGTTTCAGGCGCAACATCAGATGCATCCGCCAAAAAAATCGCCCTTAGCATTGGTAATTCTCCCTTAGTGAAAACCGCAGCTGCGGGGGAAGATGCCAATTGGGGCAGAGTTGTTATGGCAGTTGGCAAAGCAGGCGAACCAGCTGACAGAGATCAATTAGAGATTAAATTTGGCGATCTCACCCTAGCAAGCAATGGTGAGCGCGTAGAAAATTATTCAGAAGAAGCAGCCTCTGAAATTATGAAACAAAGCATCATTCCTATTCATGTGGAAATGGGACTTGGCAACGGAAATGCAACCATTTTAGCCTCGGATCTTACCCATGATTATATCTCTATTAATGGGGATTATCGCAGTTGACTTCAAAAAATAGCCTCCCCATTTTATTAGTCGTTGCCTGCGCTTTAGTAGACAAAGACGGCCGCATTCTTTTAGCGCAAAGGCCTGAGGGGAAGGCTTTAGCGGGGCTTTGGGAATTTCCAGGTGGCAAAATAGACGCAGGGGAGCGCCCTGAAGAAGCACTTGTTAGAGAACTTCAAGAAGAATTAGGCATAGACACCCATGCAAGCTGCCTCTCCCCTTTAACATTTGCCAGCTATGGCTATGAGGATTTCCACCTACTAATGCCGCTTTATATTTGCCGCAAATGGAAGGGTTTTGTGATGCCCAAAGAAAACCAAGCTTTAAAATGGGTTCGTGCCCAAAATTTACGAGACTATCCTATGCCCCCTGCAGATGAGCCCCTTATCCCTATTTTGCAAGACCTCTTGATGTGACCATGTGACAGGCTGAAAGTCTATTCTTTTTCCATTATTATGACATAAAGTAAAAGTGACTTTTCATAGGCTAAAATTAGCCTATATATACTCTATCTATTCATCCTATTTAATGGGGCTTTTTTTGCTTTATATTATTTTCATTCTTTTGGCTCTCATTGTCATTAGTTTTACTTTCATGCCTATTTTTCAAAAAAAAGATAGTCAGGAGACAAAGCACTCCTCAGAGCAAGAATTTTATAAAGCGCAGCTCAAAGATTTAGAGCGAGATAAAAAAAATAATGTTATAAATGATGAGGATGCAGAAGAAAAAAGAGTGGAGATTGCAAAACGTCTACTCTCATGCGACGGTATTTCTAAAACAGATCCCTCCCATTCAAGCCAGAAAAAAGCCTATTCTCAAGCAATCAGCTTAAGTCTTATCACCTTAAGCTTCACCTTTTTACTCTATCTTTTTTTAGGCAACCCAAAGCTTGAAGGGCAAGCCTATGCAGACAGGATTTCTAATCCCGATAATCCACAAGCTATGGCATTGATGGTGCAGCAAGTTGAAGACAGAATTCGCCTTGCCCCTGATGATGGCAAGGCATGGGAAGTCTTAGCGCCTATTTATTCACGAACAAACCAATTACAAAAAGCATCATTTGCTTGGCAAAAAACAATAGAACTTTTGGGTGCAACACCAGAACGCGTTACCGCTTATGCTCAGTTTGATATTCAAGCGCGTGAAGGCTTTGTTACGGATGAGGTTTATGAACAGCTCAAAACAATCGAGAAGAATGGTTCACAATATCCGCAAATTATTTACTTTCTTGCCATGGCTGAGGGGCAACGCAATCAAGAGCAAAATGCTCTTACGCGACTTACAGAACTTGCACAATCAGCCCCTGATAATGCGCCTTGGCTATCCCATGTAAAAAGCTTGATTGAGAATATTCAAACACAGGCAGAAACATCTTTAAACAATCCAACGCAAGAAGAGATAATAGCTATTCAAGGGCTTGCAGCAGAAGATCAAAAGACAATGATCAACACCATGGTTGATGGTTTAGAAAATAGACTATTCAATGAAGGCGGAAGCGAAGCTGAGTGGCAACGCCTTATTCGCTCTCTTAAAGTCTTAAAAGCACAGGATAGGCTTGAAATTGCTCTTGAAAGAGCTGAAATACTCTTTGCAGATAATCCTGATTTTATCAAAACATTGCAAAATATTGCACAATAAAGCGAGATGAAATGACTAGAAAGCAAAAACGACTATCCATTATTCTCTCCTCAATGACCTTAGGGGGCTTTGCAATTTTGCTCATCGTTATCGCAGCAAGAGATAATCTGCTTTATTTTCATTCCCCAAGCGATATTATTGCCAAAAGCCCTGAAGCCAGTAAGCGGATCCGCATGGGCGGTATGGTTGTTGAAAATAGCATAAGAAAAACTGAAACCACGGTCAATTATTTTGCTGTTACAGATTATGCAGAAACCATTCAAGTTGAATTTAATGGGATATTACCTGATTTATTCAGAGAATGTCAGGGGGTTGTTGCTGAGGGTATTGTGAATGAAAATAATATTTTCATCGCTGATACCGTCTTAGCAAAACATGATGAGAGCTATATGCCGCCAGAAATTGCCGAAAGCTTGAAGCAAGAACAAGGCGGCAGGGAAATTGGTTGTAAATCTTATGATGAATCACAAGGGTAAGGGCCATATTAATGATTGCTGAAATTGGACATTTTGCCTTTATACTTGCTTTTACATTAGCTCTCATGCAGTCCTTTGTGCCGCTCTATGGCTATTTTACAAAAAATAGGCATTTGATGCTTACATCGCGCGGTAACGCCATCATACAATTTTTGCTCATCACCCTTTCTTTTGCTTTGCTGATTACCCTTTTTCTCCAATCAGATTTTAGTGTGAAACTTGTTTGGTCAAATTCACATACGGCGCAACCGCTCCTCTATAAAATCACCTCCACATGGGGCAACCATGAAGGGTCAATGCTGTTATGGATTTTAATCCTAACTTTTTTTGCAAGCCTTGTTGCTCTTTATGGCAAAAAACTTCCCCTTACTTTACAAAGCCTTGTATTAACGGTGCAGGGATGGGTAACCGCGGGTTTTTGTGCCTTCACTCTTTTCACCTCGAACCCCTTTGAAAGATTAGCAAAGCCCCCACTCCAAGGGCAGGATTTAAATCCAATATTGCAAGACTTGGGCCTCGCTATTCACCCCCCCTTGCTCTATGCAGGCTATGTTGGTTTTTCCATTGCCTTTTCTTTTGCAGTAGCCGCTCTAATCGAAGGCCGTATTGATAGTGCATGGGCAAGATGGGTTCGCCCTTGGACACTAGTTGCTTGGGTTTTTCTAACCATAGGCATATCCATGGGCAGCTGGTGGGCTTATTATGAGCTAGGTTGGGGCGGCTTTTGGTTTTGGGATCCTGTAGAAAACGCGTCTCTACTCCCATGGCTAACAGGGACAGCCCTTTTACACTCAGCCATTGTTATGGAAAAACGTAATAGCCTACCCGCTTGGACACTGCTTTTAGCCATAATAACATTCTCTTTAAGCCTTTTAGGCACATTCTTAGTGCGATCGGGTGTTTTAACTTCTGTTCACTCTTTTGCATCAGACCCAACACGCGGTATTTTTATTTTAATGTTGCTGCTCTTCTTTGTGGGTGGGGCTCTTGCCCTCTATGCTTTGCGAGCAAAAAATATTGCATCGCAAGGCCTATTCCAGCCAATAAGCAGAGAAGGCGCTTTGGTTTATAACAATCTTTTGCTCTCATCCATCACTGTGGTAGTGCTGGTCGGTACGCTCTATCCCTTGGCTATTGAAGCTTATGATGGTTCAAAAATCTCGGTTGGCCCTCCATTCTTCAACCTTGCTACAGCACCTTTAGCTGCTCTTCTGGCGCTGGCTTTGCCCTTTGGGCCTATGCTTGCATGGAAACGGGGAGACTTACTTGCCATAGCACAACGCCTTTCTATCGTAGCTGCGATTGCCCTCCTAATTGGCTTAATCATATTATGGTATCATACAAATGCCCCTATCCTTGCCGTCATTGGTCTTTCAATCGGTTTTTGGCTTGTTTTTGGCGCTTTTTATGAGCTTTTCTACCGTGCTCAATTTGGAAAAGTTGCTTTTTCCCAAACAATGAGACGCCTCATCAATCTTCCTCGCGCCTCTTGGGGTACTGCTTTAGCCCATGCAGGGGTTGGCATTTCACTGCTTGGCGTTGTTGCAACAACTGGTTTTCAAACTGAGATTATCCGTGTTGTGAACCCGAATGAGAGCTATGATCTTGCTGGTTATAACTTAACATTCGTAAGGGCAGAAAATAATGCAATTGCAAACTATCGAGAACAATCTGCGACCTTCACCGTCAGTAAAGCTGGGGTAAAGATTGCAGAATTAACCCCTTCAAAACGGTTTTATATAACCAATGGACAAGCAACAACAGAAGCAGGCATTTTACATCTCGGTTTCAGCCAAATTTTCATAACCCTTGGCGACCAAAAAGATAATGGTGCTTATGCTATTTCTTCTTATTACAAGCCCTATGTTAGCTTAATCTGGTTTGGTTCAATCATCATGTTTATTGGTGGATGCTTATCACTATTTGATAGACGTTTGCGTATTGGCGTTGGCAAGAAAAATAAAAAAGGGGCTTTAGATAATGCATAAAAATTCGCTCCTCTATTTTCTTCTTATCATGCTAGTTTATATCATGCCGATACCAATGAGCTATGCAGTACAGCCTGATGAAATTTTACAAGATCGAGTGTTAGAGCAACGAGCCCGAGATATTTCCGCTCAACTTCGTTGCCTTGTATGCCAAAATGAATCTATTGATGAGTCAAATGCAGATTTAGCAAAAACCTTGCGTCTTCTTGTCAGAGAGCGTCTGGTGGTTGGGGATAGTAATGAGCAAGTTTTTGACTATTTAGTTGATCGTTATGGCGAGTTTATTTTATTAAAACCCGTATTTGGCCTTCATACTTTACTACTATGGTTATCAGGCCCCTTGATTTTCATCATAGGTATTTTTATAAGCCTACGTAATTTCAGGCATAGAACTTACAATAGTGAACATTCTGATATCGCAAATGCTTCTCTTTCTCAAGATGAAGAAAAGCGGTTAAAAGACATTTTAAAGGATGACATAAAATAATGCTCGATAAAATCATTCATATATTAGGTAAATTCATGAATATACTGGTCATGATCATGCCTTTTATCACGCTGATACTTGCAGCCCTTTTACTCTATGTAATCTATTATTGAGCTTTGTTCATTAGCAAATTTCAAAATATATTTTTAAAGCCAAAGTAAAAGCGTCTAACGCTTCTGCCTATAGATTACCTATCATTTTGGCCTATCTGATGTTTTTCATATGTAATAATATGATCCCTAATATTAGATGATACTATATCGCTTTTGCCAAAAGAAAAACCGCTCCTAAAATATAGGAGCGGTTTTATTTTATTGATAATCTCTTATCTCAATATTTATTCAGCAGCCGTATCGCCTGCATCGTCAATAGATGCCTCTGGTGCAGGTGCAGGTGCTGGTAGTGCATGGTTGACCGCCATATCCGCTGCATTTTTACGTGCTTCAACAATGAGATTATCACGTTGGTTAGCCACTTGACGCAAGCGATTTATCATACCGCCTGTTCCTGCAGGGATCAAACGACCCACAATCACATTCTCTTTCAAGCCTTCCAAGTCATCCGTTTTACCGTTAACAGAAGCTTCGGTTAGAACGCGTGTTGTTTCTTGGAAAGAAGCAGCTGAGATAAAGCTTCGTGTCTGTAAACTTGCCTTTGTAATACCAAGTAAAACAGGATCCGCTTTCGCAGGAGTTTTACCATCAGCAATCAAAGCCTCGTTAGAAAGCTCAAAGTCAATTTTCTCCACTTGCTCGCCTGACAAGAATTCACTATCGCCTGGGTCAGTGATATCAACTTTTTGCAGCATCTGACGTACGATTACTTCGATGTGCTTATCATTGATCGTCACACCTTGTAGACGATAAACTTCTTGAATTTCATTAACAAGATAAGACGCAAGTTCAGCAACACCTTTAATCGCTAAGATATCATGCGGCGCTGGGTTACCATCGATGATATATTCACCTTTTTCAATGGCATCTCCTTCTTGAACCTGAATATGCTTACTCTTTGGAATCATATATTCAACAGGTTCAATGCTTGGATCATCTGGCTGAATAACAATACGGCGCTTATTCTTAAAGTCTTTACCAAACTGGATCGTACCACTTGCTTCAGCAATAATCGCATGATCTTTTGGACGACGCGCTTCAAACAATTCTGCAACGCGCGGTAGACCACCAGTAATATCTTTTGTTTTTGCACTTTCCAAAGGAATACGTGCAATAACATCACCAGCTTTAACTTCCGTACCAGGCTCTGTTGAGAGAATGGCATCAACACTCATCAGATAACGAGCATCATTACCGCGATCTAATTTTAATATGCTACCATCTTTGTCTTTAAGAACAAGAGCAGGTCTTAGAGCTGCACCACGAGGGCTAGAACGCCAGTCGATAACAGCACGCTTAGTAATGCCTGTTGATTCATCTGTAATCTCAGAAACAGAAACCCCTTCAACCAAATCTTCAAAGTCAATGATACCGCTGACTTCTGTTAAGATTGGGCGTGTGTAAGGATCCCATTCAATGATACGCTGACCACGACTAACATTATCGCCTTCATCAACACGTAGCCTAGAACCATAAGGCACTTTATGTACAGCGCGCTCACGTCCTTCCCCATCAATAATGATAAGAGACATGTTACGGCTCATAGCTCTTAATTCACCTGAAGAGTTACGAATGATTGAACGGTTTCTGATTTTAACCGTGCCTTCATAGTTAGATTCAACATAAGAAGAATCCACAACCTGAGCAGTACCACCAATGTGGAAAGTACGCATTGTAAGCTGAGTGCCAGGTTCACCAATAGACTGAGCGGCGATAACACCAACAGCTTCACCCATATTAACCGGTGTACCACGGGCTAGGTCACGTCCATAACAAGTGGCACAAACGCCATTGCGTGTTTCACATGTTAGAACAGATCTAATCTTAACGGTTTCAATACCAGCTTTTTCGATGACATCAACATCAGCTTCATCAAGCAATGAACCTTTAGCGAATAAAACCTCACCAGAGGCAGGGTGAACAACGTCTTCAACAACCGTACGGCCTAGAATACGCTGACCAAGAGAAGCAATAATCTCACCACTATCAACAACAGCTTGCATTTCAAGACCATTTTGAGAGCCACAATCAACCTCGTTAATGATTGAATCCTGCGCAACATCAACAAGACGACGCGTTAGATAACCCGAGTTTGCTGTTTTCAAAGCAGTATCTGCAAGACCCTTACGAGCACCATGTGTGGAGTTAAAGTAATCCATCACGGTTAGCCCCTCTTTAAAGTTTGAGGTAATAGGCGTTTCAATAATTGAACCATCCGGCTTAGCCATCAAACCACGCATACCCGCAAGCTGACGCATCTGTGTGGGCGAACCACGAGCACCAGAATGAGACATCATATAAATTGAGTTAATAGGTTTTGCACGATTTGTCTCTTCATCAACTTCAACCGCTGAAATGCGTTTCATCATTTCATCAGCGATTTTGTCAGTACATTTCGCCCAAGCATCGACAACCTTATTATATTTCTCACCTTGAGTAATAAGACCGTCATTATATTGCTGTTCATATTCACGAGCTAATTCACGCGTATCATCAACAATACCAACTTTTGTGTCAGGAATAACCATGTCATCCTTACCAAAAGAGATACCTGCTTTCGCCGCATGCTTGAATCCAAGACCCATGATTTGGTCGGCAAAGATAACAGTTTCCTTCTGACCACAGTGACGGTAAACAGTATCGAGCATTTTACCAATATTCTTCTTCGTCATAAGCGTATTAACGATATCGAATTTCACTTTTGGATGACGTGGTAATAGCTCAGCAATCAACATACGACCAGGTGTCGTTTCTTGAATTATACTGATAGGATTGCCTTCATCATCAACAGTTTTATAACGCGCTTTTACTTTTGCGTGTAGAGTTACTATTTTGCTCTCAAGTGCAAAGTGAATTTCCTTCACGCTACCAAAGACTTTTCCTTCGCCTGGCTCATTATCATAAATCATAGATAGATAATAAAGACCCAAAATGATATCCTGTGATGGAACAATAATCGGTTGACCATTAGCAGGGTGTAGGATGTTGTTTGTTGACATCATCAAAACACGGGCTTCAAGCTGCGCTTCTAAAGAAAGCGGAACGTGAACAGCCATTTGGTCACCGTCAAAGTCAGCATTAAAGGCTGCACAAACAAGTGGGTGCAGCTGAATAGCCTTGCCTTCAATAAGCTTAGGTTCAAAAGCTTGAATACCTAGACGGTGTAATGTTGGTGCCCGGTTTAACATAACAGGATGCTCACGTATAACCTCGTCAAGAATATCCCAAACCTCAGGACGTTCCTTTTCCACCAGCTTTTTAGCTTGTTTCACAGTAGTGGATAAACCCTTCGCATCTAATCGCGAGTAAATAAATGGTTTAAACAGTTCTAGAGCCATTTTCTTAGGCAGACCACATTGGTGTAGCTTAAGCTCAGGACCAACAACAATCACCGAACGACCTGAATAGTCAACACGCTTACCGAGCAAGTTTTGACGGAAGCGACCCTGCTTACCTTTAAGCATATCGGAGAGTGATTTCAATGGACGTTTATTCGTACCAGTGATGACACGACCGCGACGACCATTATCAAATAAGGCATCGACAGATTCCTGCAACATGCGCTTTTCATTACGAATGATAATATCAGGGGCGCGGAGTTCCATCAGACGCTTAAGGCGATTGTTACGGTTAATCACACGGCGATAGAGATCATTCAAGTCAGAGGTAGCGAAACGGCCGCCATCAAGCGGAACAAGCGGACGCAAATCTGGGGGGATCACGGGAATAATCGTCATTACCATCCATTCTGGCTTATTGCCAGATGCGATAAATGCTTCAACAATTTTCAAACGCTTAGCCAATTTTTTAGGCTTTAATTCTGTAGTTGCTTCAGCAATTTCAATACGAATTTCTTGCGCTAAACGCTCAAGATCCATACCTTTCAAAATTTCAGCAATGGCTTCAGCACCGATCATTGCAGTGAAGCTATCATCACCAAATTCGTCTTGAGCATCATAATATTCTTCTTCAGTAAGAAGCTCAAATTGATTAAGCGATGTTAAACCAGGCTCAATTACAACGAATTTTTCAAAGTAAAGAATGCGCTCAATATCTTTTAAAGTCATGTCAAGCAGCAGGCCGATACGGCTTGGTAGTGATTTTAAGAACCAAATATGGGCAACTGGCGCTGCAAGCTCAATATGGCCCATGCGCTCACGACGAACACGAGAAAGAGTGACTTCAACACCACACTTCTCACAGATCACGCCTTTATATTTCATGCGTTTATATTTGCCGCATAAACATTCGTAATCTTTTACAGGACCAAAAATACGAGCACAAAAAAGGCCGTCGCGCTCTGGCTTAAATGTACGATAGTTAATTGTTTCTGGCTTTTTAATTTCACCAAAAGACCAAGATAGAATATCATCCGGGCTTGCAATCGCAATACGGATTTGATCAAAAGACTGTACCTGACCTTGCTGAGTAAATACGTTAGCTACTTCTTGATTCATCTTCACGCTCCGTGAATATATGTCTTATAAAGAGGGTTAAAGTGAGGCTAAACAGCCTCACTTGATATAATTAAAAGTTATTCTGCAACTGGAGGCATAAGATCATCCTCTTCACTTGCGTCCTCTTCCAACTCTGAGTTTCGTAAATCAACATTAAGACCAAGAGACCTGATCTCCTTGACCAATACATTAAATGATTCAGGAATGCCTGATTCAAATGTATCATCGCCACGGACAATTGATTCATATACTTTTGTACGCCCTGCAACATCATCAGACTTAACTGTAAGCATCTCTTGAAGCGTATAAGCTGCGCCATAGGCTTCCAATGCCCACACTTCCATCTCACCGAAGCGCTGTCCACCAAACTGTGCCTTACCACCAAGCGGCTGCTGAGTAACAAGCGAGTATGGACCAATAGAACGAGCGTGAATCTTATCATCAACAAGGTGGTGAAGTTTAAGCATATAGATATAACCGACCGTAACAGGACGATCAAAACGCTCACCTGTTCCGCCATCATGCAGATATTCTTGACCAGTAACACTCACGCCAGCAACTTTTAAGGCATCGTTAATGTCGCTCTCTTTAGCGCCATCAAATACCGGTGTTGCGATTGGAACACCGCGTCTCAAATTGCCAGCAAGCTCAACAACACTATCATCATTTAACTCTTTAACAGTATCATTTTCGCCATAAACATCTTTGAGTTTTGCCTTCACATCAATGAGGCCTTCGCCGCGCTTATATGCATCTAATGCATCACCAATTTGACGACCCATGCCTGCACATGCCCATCCAAGATGGGTTTCAAGGATCTGACCAGCGTTCATTCGACTAGGAACACCTAGTGGATTTAGAACGATATCAACAGGACGACCGTCTTCTAAGAATGGCATATCCTCTTCTGGCAGGATGCGCGAAACAACCCCTTTGTTACCATGACGACCAGCCATTTTATCACCAGGCTGAAGCTTACGCTTGATAGCAACAAAAACTTTAACCATTTTCATTACGCCAGGCAATAATTCATCACCGCGCTGTAGCTTTTCAATCTTATCCATAAAGCGTTGTTCAAGACGCTTACGGCTTTCATCATAAAGCTGACGCATTTTCTCAAGCTTATTCATCGCTTCATCATCATCAAGACCGATTTGCCACCAGCGGCTGCGTGGTGTTCCATCAAGCTTTTCTTGTGTGATGGTGCCTTCTTGCATTTCCGCGGGTACAGAAATTGCTTCCTGTCCAACAAGCACTGTTGCAAGACGAGAATAAGTATTTCTATCAAGAATAGCTAATTCATCGTCACGGTCTTTTGCAAGACGTTCAATTTCTTCGCGCTCGATTGCCATTGCACGCTCGTCTTTTTCAATACCATGACGGTTGAAAACACGAACTTCAACAACAGTACCGCTGTCCCCGGGTGGCACTTTTAATGAAGTATCACGGACGTCAGAAGCTTTTTCACCAAAGATAGCACGTAATAGCTTTTCTTCTGGTGTCATTGGGCTTTCGCCTTTAGGTGTGATCTTACCAACAAGGATATCACCTGGCTTCACTTCAGCACCGATATATACAATACCTGCCTCATCTAGATTACGAAGAGCTTCTTCGGAAACATTTGGAATATCACGCGTGATCTCTTCAGGGCCAAGCTTTGTATCCCGCGCCATGACTTCAAATTCTTCAATATGAATAGATGTATAAATATCATCTTTCACAATACGTTCAGAAAGAAGAATACTATCTTCATAGTTATAACCATTCCAAGGCATGAAGGCTACAAGTACGTTACGTCCAAGCGCTAATTCACCAAGGTCAGTAGAAGGCCCATCAGCAATGATATCACCTACTTGCAACACATCCCCTACATGAACAAGTGGTTTTTGTGTAATACATGTAGATTGGTTAGAACGTTGGAATTTTTTCAACGTATAAATATCAATCGGCGGCTTTGTTGGGTCTGTTTCTTCTGTTGCTCGAATAACGATACGTGTTGAATCAACTTGGTCAACAACACCAGAGCGGCGTGCCGTGATAGCCGCACCTGAATCCCGTGCAACAACAGATTCCATACCTGTACCAACAAATGGCGCATCTGAACGCAACAATGGCACCGCTTGACGTTGCATGTTTGAACCCATAAGCGCTCTGTTCGCATCGTCATTTTCCAAGAAAGGAATAAGCGCAGCGGCAACAGAAACCAGCTGACGAGGTGATACATCCATCAGCGTAACCTGATCAACAGGCGTCATAGCCACTTCACCTGCACAACGTGTTACAACCATATCTTCGATAAAGTTACCTTCATCGTCAATTTTTGCGTTTGCTTGTGCCACCGTATATTTTGCCTCTTCCATTGCAGAAAGATAAACAACATCATCCGTAACCCGACCGTTCGCAACTTTGCGATAAGGCGATTCAATAAAGCCATAACGATTGACTTGTGCAAAAGTCGCCAGTGAATTAATCAGGCCAATATTCGGACCTTCTGGTGTTTCAATCGGACAGATACGGCCATAATGAGTTGTATGAACGTCACGCACTTCAAAGCCCGCACGCTCACGCGATAAACCACCTGGGCCAAGCGCTGAAACGCGACGCTTGTGCGTCACTTCTGAAAGCGGGTTTGTCTGATCCATAAACTGAGAAAGCTGAGAAGAACCAAAGAATTCACGAATAGCAGCGGCTACAGGCTTTGCGTTGATCAAATCTTGCGGCATTACCGTGTCAATTTCAATGGAACTCATCCGTTCCTTGATTACACGTTCCATGCGCAGAAGACCAATTCGATATTGATTTTCCATCAACTCACCAACGGAACGAACGCGGCGGTTACCTAGGTGGTCAATATCATCGATATCACCCTTACCATCTTTTAAGTTCACAAGAACACGAACAACTTCAATGATATCTTCTTTGCGCAAGGTACGGACAGTATCTTCCACATCAACATCAAGACGAATATTCATCTTAACACGACCAACAGAAGAAAGATCATAACGTTCTGAGTCAAAGAATAAGCCTTCAAAGATCGCTTCAGCAGCTTCCATTGTTGGCGGCTCACCTGGGCGCATTACGCGATAGATATCAAACAAAGCTTCCTGACGATTTGAGTTTTTGTCTAACGCCAAGCTATTGCGAATGAAGCCACCAATATTAACATGGTCAATATTTAAAATGGCGATTTCCTCAAAGCCGTTAGCTCGCAATTCATCAAGCGTTGCAATAGAAACTTCATCACCGGCTTCGGCATAAAGCTCACCAGTTTCCATGCTAACCATTTCGTCAGCAAAATAATGAGTGATTAATTCTTCATCCGTAACATAGATGGCTTCTAGGCCAGCTTCAGCCCATTTCTTAGCCTGTCTTGCAGTTACTTTTTTACCAGCCTCGAGCAAGACTTCTTTATCTGCAGCATTAATCAGATCACGAGAAAGCTTTACACCACGCCAATTTTTCGGATCAAAAGGCAGTGTCCAGCCATCGCCATCACGCTTATAAAGAATGCGATCATAAAATTCATGGAGAATATCTTCACCATCAAGACCAAGCGCCATTAAAAGCGTTGTAACAGGCAGCTTACGACGACGGTCGATGCGTGTATAAACAAGGTCTTTCGCATCAAATTCAATATCAAGCCAGCTACCGCGATAAGGAATGATACGAGCAGCAAATAAAAGCTTACCTGAAGAATGAGACTTACCACGATCATGATCAAAGAAAACGCCAGGGCTACGGTGCATTTGCGAAACAATCACACGCTCTGTACCATTAACAATGAAGGTACCATTTTCAGTCATGAAAGGTACATCGCCCATATAGACGTCTTGCTCTTTAATATCTTTTACAGATTTAGCGCCCGTTTCTTCATCAACATCAAAGACGATTAAACGCAAAGTCACCTTTAAAGGCGCAGCAAATGTCATATCACGCTGACGACATTCATCAACATCATATTTTGGTTGCTCAAATTCATAAGACACAAACTCAAGCATTGACGTGCCTGAGAAATCCGTGATTGGGAATACAGAGCGGAATACGCCTTCCATTCCCTCATCAGGACGTGAGCCTGGCTGAGAATCAGCCAGCAAGAACTGATCATATGAATTTTTTTGAACTTCGATGAGATTTGGCATACTCGCTACTTCGCGAATTTGACCAAAAGATTTCCGAACACGTTTGCGATCCGTGAAAGACGCAGCCATGGGCGCTCCTATCAGATTTGAAATCAAGACATCGCCTAAGAAGGCATGTTGGTCTCGTCCAAATATGTGTCCAAACAAACAAAAGGTTTATTCTTCGTGTCCCGAACGGATTAATCAACTGATGTCAGTTAAATAAAATTTGAATAAAATTCAGGCGAAAACCACCTGTGATCTTTCCACTTATTCTTTTTTTACTAAAAAAGCAACTCTTTTATGGGGGAGACATAATGTTTTTCTGGAAAATATAGTATTCTGACTAGCGCCTTGTAAGGAAAACAGATATATATTTGGTGATTATATATTTTGGGGCCATAGCTCAGCTGGTAGAGCGCTACACTGGCAGTGTAGAGGTCAGG
>WTKA01000021.1 GCA_011524605.1 Hyphomicrobiales bacterium
ACTTTTCACATAGTTTTAACAGAATCATGGCTATTTTTATTTTTTCTGAAAAAAATATTGAAAAATAAATTATATATTTTCTGATGATTCTTAGTTTATTTACTAAATTTAAATATCCATATAGGCGGAATTTAGTTTTAAATATCCCCTATATATAGATTAACAATTTCTTAAAAAAACAAATTTGTAGCATTGACTCAAAATTTATAAAATTATTCTTTTTCGATTCTAAGCTGACAAGAAAAATATTTTTATATGGGATAAAAAAAGTTAAAGTGTGGAGAAAATTTGAAAGACTCATCCCTTTATGGGATAAGTCTATGTCAAGCAAAAGCTTATCCACAAAATTGCACATTTTATACAGATCTTATGCCTCATAAAAATCCTTTATTTTGCCATGTCCACCTCGTTTCCGATTCTACAGGAGAAACTTTAATTGCAGTTTGTAGAGCAGTTTCATCTCAATTTAAGCATGTAAGAGTATTAGAACATATTCATCCTCTTATTCGGAATAAAGGGCAGATAGATCAAGTTATTGCTTCTGTAGATCGCTCTCCTGGCCTTGTTTTATATACCCTAGTAGATGAAGAACTTGTTGAGGCACTTCAATCTGCTTGCGAAGAATTATCCATTCCTTGCCAATCTATCTTATCTCCTGTTATGCAAATGTTTGGTTCTTACTTAGGATTAGAAGCAACGGCTCAAGCGGGTGCGCAACATAGTTTAAATAATGAATATTTTAAGCGCATAGATGCTCTAAATTACACAATGATTCATGATGATGGACAATTAAATCATGAATTAGATAGTGCTGATATTATCTTATTAGGCATTTCCCGAACATCAAAAACCCCTACAAGCATTTATTTGGCCAATAGAGGCTTTAAAACAGCTAATATTCCGCTTGTACCCAATATCCCACCACCTGTTCATCTATCGCAATTAAAAAAACCTCTCATTGTGGGGTTAATTGCAAGTCCTGATCGTATATCTCAAGTTAGACAAAATCGTATATTAGGGTTAGGTATGAAAGATAATGGTTCATATGCTGATAAAAGACAAATAGCTGGTGAAGTAAATGAAGCGAAACGTTTATTTAACAAATATAAATGGCCAATTATAGATGTTACACGTAAATCTATTGAAGAAACCGCAGCTGCTATTATCTCATTATATAATAACCATGAAACAGATTTTTAAATAAGGAATAAATTATGGCTTTTATTTTACTTGCTATCTTTATTCTCATTCCAATTATTGAGATTGCCTTCATCATAGAAGTAGGTGGTTTTTTAGGTTTTTGGATGACAATAGGACTAATTTTATTAACTGCTGTAATTGGCTCTTATTTGATTAGGCTTCAAGGAATAGGTGTTATAAGGCGCTTGCAGAACCAATTAGGGCGTCAAGAACCGCCTGTTCAAGAAATTGTTGATGGTGCAGCTCTTGTACTTGCTGGTATTATGTTATTAACACCTGGCTTTTTTACCGATATGGTCGGTTTTTTACTTCTTATACCCCCTTTAAGACAGATATTAGGGAGAGCTATTAAAATGAAAATGTCTAGTTTCAACGCTGCTAGTGATAAAGGCTCATATCATAGTAAAGACACAATTATAGATTTAGAAGCTGAAGATATCACGGAAAAATCAAATAATATGACAGAAGCAGCTTTAAATATAAAAGAAAATGAAAAAAATCCAAATTCTCCTTGGCATGATGGATAAAAAGAGAATAAGAAGACAATATATATATATTAAATCTGAATATAAGGATGAAGGCAAAAAATGGCAGATGAAAAAACAGGTGTAACAGCTGAAGATAATGAACAAAATGCACCAGGTTTCAATGTTTTAGGACAATATATAAAAGATCTATCTTTTGAAAATCCTGGAGCACCTCAGTCTTTAGCTGCTAAAGCTCAGCCAAAGCTAGCAATTAATATTAATGTGCAAGCAAATAATATTTCAGAATCTGATTTTGAAGTTTCTTTACAACTTTCAGCAAAATCAGAAGTTGAGGGAAAACCGCATTTTCATTTAGAATTAGACTATTGTGGTCTATTCCGTTTAGAAAATATTCCAAAAGAACATTTGCATCCTATTGTTATGATTGAATGTCCACGTATTTTATTCCCATTTGCACGCCAAATTACAGCGGATGTAACAAGAAATGGCGGTTTCCCACCATTAATGATTGATCCAGTAGATTTTGCTGCGTTATATCGTCAAAGAATGGAAGCAGAAATGCAAAAGCGGGAAGAAGAAAATAAAAAACCAAATTAATTTATCAAATATTTCTTTGATAAATATAACTCCTCAATTCTATGACGAATGGGGAGTTTTTTTATATCTATTTTTCTTACCGTTTAAAGTAGAAAAAAGAGATTACTTATTGCTTGTATATTTCAAACATAATATATCAGAAATTTATGTGGTTAAAAAAATATTAACTTAAACTGGTTTTTGAAATGCTCCGTCAATTTTTGTCTTTAATAATTATACCCCTTTATTTTGTTGTAAATATTTCTTCAAGCGTTAACGCGCAAGAGAGTGATTTAGAGCAGCAAGATAAAAAGTTAAAAATAATATTGACAGGCGCTAGTCTAACAGGGAATCTATATAAAGGTATAACTGATAACCCAACAGAATTTGATAGCCAGTTTACCTATATAAATGAGGCTGTTGGTTCTTCAGGCATTGTAAGAGATGATTTTTTTAATTGGCCTGAAGCGATTGAGCAAAATTTATCTGTTTGGAATGCTGATTATATTATTATGTTTGTTGGTTCTAATGATAATCAGTCAATTTTATCTTCTGAAGATGGTAAAAGATATAAACCAAATACAGAGCAATGGCAGAAAGAATATAGACGTCGCGTTAAATTGATAATGCAAAGCGCACAAGAGAAAAATATAAAATTATTATGGGTTTCTCTGCCAATTATGAAATTTTCTCGCTTAAATCAAATGGCTCTTCAAGCCAATAAAATTAGTTTGCAAGAATCGAATATTCATAATGCCTATTATTTAGATCTTTGGGATGTTTTTTCAGATGAACAGGGCAGGTATTCAAGAAGAGGTCCAGATATTCAAGGGCAAATACGTGTTTTACGTTCCAGTGATGGTGTACATTTTAACAATCATGGCCGCGCGCAACTAGCTTTTTTTGTTCGCGAAAAACTCGAAGAAATTATCAAAGATTCGCAAGATAACAATGCTGACTTATTAGCCTTAGAAGATGAAAATCTAACGGAATTAAATCAACAAGAGGTTTTAGAAGAAGAATATATAATTGCTGATGAGCTTAGCCAAGAAATAGGTCCTGTACTAACTTTATTTCCTGCTTGGCAGCCACCAAAAATTTCAAAAGCAAAAAAATCTGACAATACAAGTTCTCGCTATTTGCTCTATGTGCAAGGTGGTGTACTTCCTTATCAAAAAGGACGATCCGATGATTTTTTCATTGGTTTTGAATGATTTTTTTAGCCTTTTTAATTTTGTTAAAGCGCTTTCAATAATTATATTTTTCTCTGATAACCCTGCAATGTTAGAGGCCGCTACTAAGAGATATATAGGTAGCGGAACAATAGGACAATCTATAGAACAGTCTACAATTATTTTCTTTTTTGGCCTGTGTTTGATGATGTTAGCAATAATTGCATCAAACACACAGCCTCAGGATAAATAAAGTTTAGATTTAATGCAGTCAATTTCGTCTAAAAGTATAAAAATTTATTGAGATGTCCATCCACCATCAACAGGTAAAGAAGAGCCTGTAATATTATTTGCAGCATCAGAACATAGGAAAACACAAAGAGCGCCAAGCTGTTCAACTTCGGTAAATTTCTTTGTTGGTTGCGCTTTTAGAAGAACATTATTAATCACTTCTTCTTCTGTAATGCCGCGAGACTTTGCTTGATCAGGAATTTGAGCTTCCACAAGGGGTGTCCAAGTATAGCCAGGGCAAATAGCATTGACCGTAATTCCATTTTCTGCTGTTTCTAATGCAACTGTTTTTGTAAGGCCAAGTACCCCATGTTTTGCAGCAACATATGCAGACTTATAAGGGGAGGCGACTAAACCATGCGCAGAAGCAATATTAATAATTCTGCCCCATCCTTGTTTTTTCATATAAGGTATTGCTGATTTTATTGTATAAAAATTAGATGATAGATTTAAAGCAATAATTGCCTCCCATTTTCCTGAAGGAAAATCTTCTACAGGGGAGACATATTGAATGCCAGCATTGTTTATTAATATATCAATGCCACCAAATTCTGTTTCAGCAGTTTGAAACAAATCTGTAATCGCCTCTTCTTTCATCATATTTGCTGGTGAATAGATAACTTTACTGCCAGAAATTTCAGACAGAGATTTTATAGTCTCTTCCACATCCTCTGGCTTTTCAATGCCATTTAAAATAATATTAGCCCCTTGCTTTGCAAGCTCAGTTGCAACGCCTAAGCCAAT
The DNA here is from genome assembly GCA_011524605.1 of Hyphomicrobiales bacterium. GTDB lineage: Bacteria > Pseudomonadota > Alphaproteobacteria > Rhizobiales > WTKA01 > WTKA01. The sequence goes on from WTKA01000021.1 coordinate 4,472, forward strand.
ACCGCTCGTTGAGCCTGTAATTAATGCAGTTTTATTTTTTAAATCGAGATTAAATAGAGTCATGATACATCTTCTTTTTTTGAAGGAGGCATTTTCTTTTGTGCTATTGATTGATTTGAAGCAGCGGCTTTAGTTTTATTATTATCTGAGGTGTTTTGTATTTTTTTGTTTTTTAGTGCTTCACCAAGCTTCATTTTTAGCATCTGGTTAAGCTCTTTATTATCTTCAAATATCAGTTTAATTGGAACCGTTACAGAGCGCTTTTTCAGCTGCCCTAAAGGGCTGTCGTCATTTGGTAAGCGTACATAATCTTTTTCCGTCGTGAGCAAGGGCATTTTTAATTTATTTGAAAGCCCCAATAATGTTTCAGCATCTGAATCTTTATAAGCGTAATGATCTGTATAAAATTGATATCTTGGGATTTTTATGCCTACATCTTCAAGTGTTTCGAGGAATTTTTCAGGGCGACCAATGCCACAATAAGCAATAACAGATTTTCCAATATAGGATTTTAAGCTTTCATCTGGCTCAAAATAAGCTCTAAAACGAGGAATATTATACTGTCTCTTCGCGCGTTGAACAACTGTTTCGCCGCCAAATCCATCACCAATAGTGATAATTGCCGATACATTGGGAAGCTGAGCTCTTAACCGCATGCGTAAAGGTCCTGCTGGCATAACAAGGCCATTGCCAACACCAGCACCTGCATCCATTGCAATGAATGAGATATCTTTATGTACCGTGGGGTTTTGAAACCCATCGTCCATAATGATGATATCAAAGCCATTTTTTTCTGCAATCTCATATCCAGCCCGCCTGTTTTTTGAGACAATTGTAGGCGCTGATTTTGATAAAATTAATGCTTCATCTCCTACATCTTTAGATGTATGGCTTAATGGATTGACAAGTAAAGGGCCTTCTTCTTTACCGAGATAACCTCGAGTTAAAAAGCAAATTTTTAGATTTGTTCTTTTTAACCTGTCTGCAATTGATAGAGCTAAAGGGGTTTTACCAGCGCCGCCAACTACAAAATTGCCGATGCAGATAACAACAGGTTTGCCAACATGTGGTTTCGTTGCCTGTACTCTTGATTCAGCAACAAATGAATAAGCAAAGCCTAGGGGTGATAAGACGCGAGCGAGTATGTTACCGCGTGTATACCAAAATTGTGTAATGCTAGACACAATAGACATGTTAGACTAATTCCTATTTTAAGCCTATATCTCGCCTTTATTAATTTGCTTTAAATATAGTTCAGATGCAGCACTTGTTGAATTTAGTGCGCCCTTACAGTTTAAAATAACTTTTTTACCGTTATTAACTATTTTTTTTATGCTGTCATCAGAAATTTCATGATTTAATAGAGATAGCATTATTTTTTTTATATCTTCATTTTTACAAAGAAGAGCACCTTCTTCTTCATCAAGTTGGTTATAAATATCTTTAAAATTATGAATATACTCTCCATGAATAGGAGCACAGTCACAATTTAAAGCTTCTATAGGGTTTTGGCCGCCGTGGGGAATATAGCTGCCGCCAATGAAAGCAAAATTGAGAAGTGTATAAACAGTTCCTAATTCCCCCATGCTATCCCATATAAATATGTCGCAGTCATCAGTTGGATTTGTCGTTTCACTTCTTAAGCATGAAGTTAAATTTAAACTATCTGCTAAATCTTTTATTTCTTTCCCTCTTACTGCATGCCTAGGGCAAATAATAAATAAAATTTGAGGAAATAATGATTTTAGCTCTTTATAAATATTTAAAAATAAAATTTCTTCGCCAGTATGAGAACTTATGAGGCTGATAATTTTTCTATTCGCAAGAGAGGGAGAAATTGCCTTTACTAAGCCCTTATTAATAATAAGTGGTTTTGCCTCTGCTTTTATATTGCCAGTTACTGTTATTTTTGAATGGTCAGAAGTTAGCTTTTTTATCGCAGTTTCATAGCTTTTATTTTGAACGCAAATCAGATCGAA
>WTKA01000037.1 GCA_011524605.1 Hyphomicrobiales bacterium
TTTTCTAACAAGAGCCCTTGAAAAATTTCGAGTGGGGTAACTCGATCATATTGGAGCGGGCGATGGGATTCGAACCCACGACCCTAACCTTGGCAAGGTTATGCTCTACCCCTGAGCTACACCCGCATCCGATATTGAGATGTCCTTATGCATCATGATGATTTGAAATGCAAGGCCTAATTTCACTTTTTTTCATTTTTTTTATATTTATTTTTTTTATGAATATTCAGCCCTGCAATTAACTAAAAATAAATTTTAGAATCAATGATATAAAATTAAAGAGCTGTTGTTTTCACAGCATCAATTAAGCTGAGTTGAGGCTTAATTTGCCCTTGCCAATAATTTGCTTTTATAGTGCCCACAAGATGAAATGGAGCTTGATTATGCTCCATAATCGCAGCTCCTAATTCAGTGTCTTGCAGGCGAAATCCAATGGCGTCTAAATAAGCATTATTTTTCTTACCCGTCGGGGAACTGATAGAAAATTTCAAATGACCTTTGCCCACCCATGAAGGACGATGGATATGATGAGAAGGAAAAGCAAAAATAGGGCTTGGATTGCCGTTGCCATAAGGGCCTGCTTTTTCTATTTCTTGCAACAAATCAATATTAGCAGCGGCAGATGAAAGGGCTGCATCAATTTTCAAAACTTCTTCGCTGCGCGCTTGATTGACTTGATTGCTTAACTGTTCAATCATGAATGCTCTAAATTGGCCAATATTATTAGAAGGGCAAGTTAAGCCAGCAGCCATTTTATGCCCTCCTCCCTTTACGAGTATATTTTGCGAAACAGCTTCTTTAACCGCACTACCAATATCAACACCAGGAACAGAACGCCCAGAGCCAACCGATAGATCATTCTCAACGGCAAGGGCAAAAACAGGGCGTCGAAAACGCTCTTTTAAGCGTGATGCAACAAGACCAACAACCCCTTGATGCCAGCCCTGCCCTGTTACGACTAAAACAGGCAGGTCTTGATTTTCACCAAGAAGATTCTCCGCTTGTATAACAGCATCTTGCACAATATCTGCTTCAATAGCTTGCCGCTGTTTATTTAAATCATCGAGGACTTGGGCAATTTCTTGGCATTTGAAATTATCTTTATTGGTCAGCAAGTCAGCACCAAGTTCTGCCTGCCCGATACGTCCTCCTGCATTAATCCTTGGTCCCAATAAAAATCCCAAATCATAGGCAGTAACAGGGCCATTAACACGAGAAATATCACAAAGAGCCGCTAACCCTTGATTCTGGCGTTGGCGCATTACTTCCAACCCCCGCAAAACAAAAGTACGATTAAGCCCTTGCAAACTAACAATATCTGCAACTGTACCCAAAGCGACAACATCTAAATAAGACATGAGATTTGGCTCAGTTTTAGCTTGAGAAAAATAGCCTTCTTTACGTAGCTTTCTATTTAAAGCAACAATAACCATAAAAGCTAAACCAGCAGCGCATAGGTGATCTAAACCGCTGGTATCATCCATTCGATTTGGGTTTACAATGGCTATCGCGGGGGGCAGTTCTAAAGCTGCCAAATGATGATCAATCACGAGTGCGTCTAAATTTATTGTTTTAGCATGGGATAAAGCATCAAAACTTGTGACACCGCAATCAATGGTGATGAGCAAATCTGCACCACTTTGCTTAATTGTTGTAATGGCTTCAATATTTGGCCCATAGCCTTCACGAAAGCGATCCGGAATATAAATAGAAGCATCAGAGCCAATCGCAAGCAAATAGTTTTTCAAACAAGCGCAAGAGGTTGCCCCATCAACATCATAGTCACCAAACAAGGTTATTGATTGATTTTTGATAATGGCATCATAAAGTCGATCTACTAATATCTCCATATCCAATAAACAGTTTGGATCTGGCATATCATGTCGTAGCTGAGGGTTTAAAAATCCCTCTACTTGATCTAACGCAATATCGCGACCTGCCAATATACGCGCTAATGCAAGAGAAATCCCATGGCGCTGTGCCATGGCATCTGAAATTCTCTCACTATTTTGAGAAAGGCGTGCAACCCATTTTCGCCCCGTTAAAGAGTTTTTAACATTGAGAAAAGGAGGTGCTGTAGACAATAGATTATCCTAATATATGAAATTTCGAACGATCACGATGCTCTGTATTGATACGGCGTACAGTACCTGTGCGAGAGCGCATAACAATAGTATCTGTCACTATTTTATTATTATAAAATTTAACGCCTTTGAGCATATTGCCATCAGTAACCCCTGAAGCAGCAAAAATCACAGAGCCACTTGCCATATCTTCAGCTGTATATATTTGATTTGTGGTTGATACTCCCATGCGCTCAGCACGTTCTTTCTTCTCATTTGTATCAAGAATCAAACGACCTAAAATTTGTCCACCCATACAACGCATAGCAGCAGCAGCCAAAACGCCTTCAGGCGCTCCGCCAATACCAACATAAAGATCAATGCCTGTTTCTTCTGTATCTGTTGTATGAATAACACCAGCGACATCACCATCACCGATAAGACGGACAGCAACGCCAATTTCACGAAGAGAGGAGATCATTTTTGAATGGCGCGGGCGATCAAGAATGCAAGCCGTTAGTTCAGTAATGTTGCATCCTTTTTCTTTTGCCATTTTTTTCATTGTATCTTGAATAGGACGATCAAGATCAAGAAGATCAGCAGAATAACCTGGCCCTACAGCAATTTTTTCCATATAAACATCAGGGGCATTTAGCATAGCCCCATCTTGAGCCATGGCAATAACAGCAAGTGCATTGGGCATATCTTTAGCACAAATTGTTGTTCCTTCTAGAGGATCAACGGCGATATCAATTTGAGGCCCCTTGCCTGAGCCAACCTCTTCACCAATAAACAGCATGGGCGCTTCATCACGCTCCCCTTCCCCGATGCGAATTGTGCCACGAATATCAATATTATCCATTTCCTTACGCATAGCGGTAACTGCGGCTTGATCTGCTTCTTTCTCACTGCCTTTGCCGCGTAAGGTTGCAGCAGCAACAGCAGCTTGCTCTGTAATGCGCGCAATTTCTATTGATAAAAGTCTATCAGTAGAACGAAGCTCTTTTTCCGACAAAGCACCCATAAATATCTCCAAATACCGCAGTTTTAGCTTAAATTTTCAATTCTAATAACTTGTGGGTTACCCACAATGAATGCATGTTTACTTAAGTTAGAAATTGCTTCAGTTAAAGTTGATTCAATACAATTATGTGTAATTAACACAATTTTTTGCAATCCTGAATCATTATTCACTACAGTATTATCATTTTTATTCTGCATAATGCTTTTGAGCGATATATTTTTCTCGGCCATTTCTTGAGCAATTGCAGCAAAAACACCAGTTTCATCTTTTACCGATATGCTGATATAAAAGCCACCTTCATGACTTACTGCTTTTGCAGCTTCATAAGGGGTCATTTCCTGCTGTGCGAAACCATATACAGGGGTCTCATCCCCATATGTGATATCAAAAATATCGCCAACAACAGCGGAAGCCGTCGCATCACCGCCAGCACCAGGCCCCACAAGCATGACACTACCAACAGCATCACCTTCAACACCAACAGCATTTAACACGCCATCAACGCGCGCTATAGCAGAGTTTTCTGGGATAAGCGTTGGATGCACGCGTTGTTCAATGCCATTTTCTGTTTGCCTTGCAATGCCAAGAAGCTTGATTTTATAGCCTAAATTTTTCGCTGTTTTGATATCATCTGATGTAATTGCTTCAATACCCTCAACTAATACAGATTCAGCTGCTGTTTCATGTCCAAATGCGAGAGAAGAAAGCAAAGATAATTTATGCGCTGTATCAAATCCGCCAATATCAAAGGTTGGATCTGCTTCAGCATAGCCTAAATCTTGCGCAATCTTTAAACATTCATCAAAGGCCATACCTTCATCACCCATGCGCGTCAGCATATAATTGCATGTTCCGTTCAAAATACCGATAACACGTGTAATTGTATTGGCTTTTAATCCCTCTCTTAAGGCTTTTACAATTGGTATGCCACCAGCGATCGCTGCTTCAAAACGTAAGGCAACACCATTTTCTTCCGCTAGCTTTGCCAGCGCCATGCCGTGCTTTGCCAACAGTGCTTTATTGGCAGTGACAACATGTTTACCATTTGCAAGGGCTATTTTTACACTCTCAAGCGCGGGACCTTCATCGCCCCCAATCAGCTCAGCAAAAATGTCAATATCTGGATCTTTTGCTAGTTCAATAGGATCATCATACCAGACCAAACCCTCTTCACTGAAACCGCGGTCTTTCCCTTTAGTCCTAGCGCTTACAGCGGTTAATGTCGCATTTTGAGGCTTAGAAAGTAAAATACGAGCTGTAGAAGACCCTACTGTTCCTAATCCGGCAATCCCTATTTTTGCTGGTTTTCTATTTAGTCGTTTCACGCTTTATAATCCTTAATGTGATTTTATTCTAACGATTGAAGATCGGTTTTAAATTACGAGCTGCTTGGCGAATACGCTGCTCATTTTCAACAAGAGCAAGCCTTACATAACCTTCACCATGCTCTCCAAAGCCTAGACCTGGAGACACTGCAACAGAGGCTTCTTGAATGAGCATTTTACAAAAGTCAACAGAACTTAAGTGAGAAAATTTCTCTGGGATAGGCGCCCAAGCGAACATAGTTGCTGGTGGCGGTGGAACATCCCAGCCCGCGCGAGCGAAGCTATCAATCATGCAATCCCGCCTTGATTGGTAAATTTGACGTATTTCTTCTATTGAATTATTACCGCCATTTAAAGCGGCAGCGGCGGCAACTTGAATCGGCGTGAAAGCACCATAATCAAGATAGCTTTTTACACGCTTTAAGGCCGCTATTAGCGTTTCATTACCAACAGCAAAGCCCATACGCCAACCGGGCATTGAGAATGTTTTACTTAATGAAGTGAATTCAACCGTAATATCTTCTGCACCATCTATTTCTAAAACAGATGTCGGCGCTTGACCATCAAAATAAATTTCTGAGTAGGCTAAATCTGATAAAATAATTAAATCATGCTTTTTTGCAAATTTAACAACCTCTTTATAAAAGGCTGGCTCTGCAACATAGGCAGTCGGATTTGATGGAAAATTCAAAATCACCGCGATAGGCTTTGGAATCGAGTGTTTTACGGCTTTTTCCATCGATCTAATAAATTCTTCGCCAGGCTTTGCAGGCATAGAGCGTAATGTACCGCCTGACATTAAAAAACCAAATGAATGAATAGGATAAGTTGGATCTGGAACAAGAACAACATCACCAGGCGCTGTAATTGCTTGCGCCATATTAGCAAACCCCTCTTTAGATCCTAATGTAGCTACAACTTGCGTTTCAGGATTGAGTTTAACGCCAAATCGGCGTTCATAATAGTTTGCCTGCGCTTTTCGCAAGCCTGGTATACCCTTTGAAGCAGAATAGCGATGGGTTTTGGGGTCTTGAACGGTTTCCACAAGCTTATCAACGATAAATTGAGGGGTCGGCAAATCTGGATTACCCATCCCTAAATCAATAATATCCTGACCAGCGGCTCGCGCTTCCGCCTTTAATCTATTGACTTCTTCAAATACATAGACGGGCAAACGCTTAATTTTGTGAAATTCAACCATATCACTTAACCTCTGGCAGTTTTATTTTTAAATATTGTTTCTTCATTTATTCTTCGGTGCAAAAAAAGGCAATAGTAAGATCATCTTTAACATATAAAAGCGATAAATTATCTATTTGATAAAAGGGCTCTAATTTTTTCTGCATAAGCATCCAATTCTTCTACACTTGCGTCATCTGCTGGTGGGCTGGGCAGCTGTGTAGATTGCGCAGCATTTATTCGACCTTCATGATCTATTTTTCTTTGTGCAGCTAACATTGAACTATTTGCATGCTGTTTATTTAATGCTTCTGCCTGATTTAATTCTTCAGTTAGCATCTCTTTTTCGTTGCTAATCTCTAAAGATTTATATCGCCAAGCCTCATTGGCAAAGTCATTATCAAATTCTGACTTAGAAGAGCAAGAAGCGCATAATAAGAATAGAGCAAAAATTGATAAAATATGATAGAACATAGATAAAATGCTTTGATTGAGATTCTTTACAATATATGCAATATAGCAAAAATGAATGGTAATGAATATGAATTAATCAATTTATACATTGCGACTATATTTTAATTTTAAAAATCAATATTTTCTCACTTAAAGAAATTTAAAACTGTTTACGTTAAGCTATATATGTTTTAAAAGCATTTTAAATCTATGATATAAAATAATGAAAGTACAGCTTTTATATATCTTATGCTATTTTACAAAATTTAGGAGCGTTTTATGGTAGATGCGCCAAACAATGACAAAACTGATCTGCAAAAATCACAAAATTCAGGAGAAGAAGCTTCTGAACATTTTGCTCGCATTATAGAAAATGGTAGCAAAGCTTTATATTCATATCTAGAACCCTATCAAAATGCAGAGGCTGGTACACGGGTAGCAAAACGCTTTGATATGTTATCGTCAGTTTTTCAAAATATTGCCGAATCTTGGAAAGATAACCCGCAAGCTGCGACTCAATCGCAAACTGATTATTTAACACAATGTTTCACGCTTTGGGGTGACTTTATAAAACAAATAAATGGCGAAGAAATTACCAATAGCTCGAAAGCTGTAACGAAAGACAAGCGCTATGAAGATCCGATGTGGGATAATATAGCTTGGTTTTCTTTCTTAAAGCAATTTCATCAAATTTCAGGAAATTGGATTGAACAATTAGTGAAAGACGCGCCTGATGTTGACCCTGAAATTCGCCATAAAGCTTCTTTTTTCCTAACGCAGATTATTGAAGCAACCTCACCTGCAAATTTTGCTATGACCAACCCTGTTGTGATTAATGAAGCTATCAAAACAAATGGCAAGTCTCTAGCTGACGGACTTGAAAAATTAGCAGAAGACATTTCTCTTGGTGGAGGAGAACTAAAAATCAGGCAGACAGCGCCCGATATGTTTGAAGTTGGCAAAGACCTTGCTATCACTGAGGGAAGTGTTGTTTTTGAAAATGAGGTTATGCAGCTTATACAGTACAAGCCTACAACAGAAACTGTCTATGACATACCTGTCGTCATCTCCCCTCCTTGGATAAATAAATATTATATTTTAGATTTAACGAAAGAAAAATCTTTTGTTCAGTGGATGGTTGATCAAGGTCATACAGTCTTTATGATTTCTTGGGTGAATGCCGATGAAACAACAAGGGATATTGGATTTGAAGATTATATGAGAAGCGGTATCGTGAAAGCCATTGATATTGCGACAGAAATTTGCGGTACTGAAAAAGCCCACACAATGGGTTATTGTGTCGGTGGAACGATGCTCGCCTTTAGCGCTGCCTATATGGCTGCGACAGGCAATGAAAAAATTGCCTCTACAAGCTTTTTAACAACTCAAGTTGATTTCACCCATGCTGGTGACTTAAAAGCTTTTGTCGATGAAAGCCAAGTCTCAACGCTTGAAGAAGAAATGGAACAAGTTGGCTACCTAAGCTCTCATCAAATGTCTGGCGCATTTAATATGCTGCGCGCCCGTGATATGATTTGGCCATATTTCATTAATGCTTATCTTATCGGTAAAGATCCACGCCCCTTTGATTTACTTCATTGGAATTCAGATGCTACCTGCATTCCACATAAAAACCACTCTTACTATATTCGAAATTTTTATCTAGAAAATAAGCTTGTAAATAAATTATTAGAAGTTGATGGCTTTACCTTAGATTTAGAGAAAGTAAAAACACCCGTTTATTCTTTAGCAACAAAAGAAGACCATATCGCCCCAGCAAAATCCGTTTTCTTAGGCACACAATTTTTTGGCGGCGATGTCACTTTTGTTCTCTCTGGCTCAGGCCATATTGCAGGTGTTGTTAATCCACCCCATAAAAATAAATACCAATATTGGACTGGCGGAAAACCAACAGGCTCTCTTGATGAGTGGGCTGCAAACACAAAAGAGCATCCTGGTAGCTGGTGGCATAATTGGCATGAATGGATATTAGCTGTTAATGATGATATGGTCTCACCGCGTGAAATTGGCTCAAAAACATATCCAGCTATAGAAAATGCACCTGGAAGTTATGTTAAAAAGAAAAGCTAGGGTCAGGACCTATTAATTTTGTTCAATTCTGTTTGAGTTAAAACTACTAGGTGGATGAAAATAAAGTAAAATCATCGTTTTGCTATTGTTGAAACTTTATTTTTGACAAATGATGCTTTTAACTCAAACCCACTTTTAAATTTAATGGGCACCATATATTTACACAATGAATGCGTCAAAAAAGCTTGAAATTACAAGTAGTTCCAGCGCTTTCTTTTCTGTTCATAGTGTAAATCTATCGGCGCAGAATGGACTAAATTAATAGATCCTGAGCCTAGGGTGGCACCCAATCTAAAAACATAAATATGTGAGATGAGATAGGCTTAATCTAATAGGAATAGCAGATGATATTAAAAGTATTTATCTGCTTATTTGAAAGAAATATAAGTCATTCTCACTTATTTCTTAAAGCATGTGTCCAATTCCTATTTTGAGTACAAACTCTACTCACTAACAACATCCAAAGGTGGAAAATATATAAAAAGCTACAAAAATAGTAAATTATATTTTATAATAATATGTATGAGACCATAGACAAGTAATATCTTTTTAAGAAGATTCTAATATAATAATATTTACTTTATTAGAATCAGGGCAGATCAATGGCAGCACCTCTTGAAAAACTAAATGATCAATCTTTGACAAATTTATCTTATAGAAATAATCCTGCTATAAAAGAAATGCGCAAGCATCAGCGTGTACCGCTTTCTATCCCTGGACGCTTCATGCTTGAAGATAAAACGGAATATCCTTGCCAAGTTGTAAACATGTCTCCAGGTGGCGTTGCAATTTTAGCCCCTAATTACGGACGCATTGGTGAGCGCATTGTCTGCTATTTAGAGACTTTAGGTCGTTTAGAAGGCTTCGTTGTTCGTCATTTTGGCAGTGGCTTTTCATTTACAATTAATGCCTCGCCTCGCAAAAGAGAGCGTTTGGCTGAGCAGCTTATGTGGCTGTCTAATAAAGATAATTTGGACTTGGACGATGAGCGTGATCATCAACGTGTTGTTCCTAAAAATTCCTATTCACAAATCGCTTTTTCTGATGGTCGCGTTTCAACATGCCGCATTATCAACGTTTCTATGAGCGGACTTGGTATTCAGGTCAATGAAAAACCTGCAATCGGTGAAAATGTTGTAATTGGTAAAACTGCATGCCGAATTGTTCGTCATTTTGAAAATGGTATTGGCGCAGAATTCTCAAGAGCACCAAGTGAACAAATTATGTCTGATTTTCTTTAGATAGTATAGGTCTATTCATATTAGCTTTAAGTGCCAGTTTAAGAACTGGCCTTTTTTTATTTGTCTAATAGCTTTTAAATATTTTCTATAAGAGATTTAAATATATTGTGAGAAAAACAAATCCATTTTATCTCTAGCTGTAATGATGTCTGCCTCATCTCTCGCATAAGAGATACGAATATATTTATGCCCACCCTCTGGATCAAAGTCATTACCCGGCGTTACAGCAATTTTATGATCATTTAGTAATTTTTCACAGAGTATAGTTGCAACCAAATTCGTAAACTCAATATCTAAATATATATAAAAAGCACCATCCGCAGGCAAATAATTCATTTTTTTAGCATCAAAAAAGCTCAAGAGAATGTCTCTATTTCCTTGGTATTTTTTCAAGCTATCTTTGAATAAATCTTGATTTTGCAAACAAGATAGAGCCGCGTTTTGAGAAATTGTTGGTGCTGAAATATATAAAGATTGCGCTAGTTTTTCAATTGGTCGGACAAGCTCTTCAGCTACAATAAGCCAGCCTATTCTCCAGCCTGTTAAACCAAAAAATTTGGAAAAGCTATTAACAACAATAGCATCTTTTGAAAAAGCGGCAGCTGTAGCTTCTTCTTTTCCATAACTTATTTGATGATAAATTTCATCTGAAAGAAAGCGGATACCATGATTAGAACAAAAATCGCATGTTAGCTTTAATTCGTCAGGGCTAAGCATTGAGCCTGTCGGATTATTCGGGCTAGCTAAAAGAATACCATTGAACTTAAACTTTGCATGCAAAGCTTTTACTCTTTCGATATCAAAGCGCCAATCATTCTCACTAGAGTAATGATATTCAATTATTTCAAGGCCAAGTGCTTTTAATATATTTCGATATGCTGGATATCCTGGCACAGGCATTAAAATTTTATCACCTGGCTCAAAGCATGCTAAGAAACTTAGATTAAAGCCAGCAGAAGACCCTGTAGTAATTATAAATCGTTCTGGATCAATCTCAACATTGTAATAGTCTTTGTAATAAAGGCTAAGCTGCTCTTTTAGCTGTTGCTGACCGTTTGCAGGTGTATATCCCAGATAATCTGTCTGAATAGTTTTAGCTATTTTTTCTTTTATCTGCTGAGGCAACTTAAAACTTGGCTGCCCAACTTCCATATGAATGACTTTATGCCCTTCAGCCTCAAGCTGTTGCGCCTTACTTAAAACATCCATAGCAATAAAGGGGGAGACATTTGCTCTTTGTGAAAGTTTGAGCATAGCTCCCCCTTTATTATATTCTATTTAATGAATACTATTGCTGTTCTTGTTCTTTACGCAATTTTTCAAGATGTTCTTTACGTTTCTTTTCGGCTATTTCAAGCATGCGCTCATCCAGTTGCTTTTGTTGAGCAACTTGATCCTCAGCATTAAAACCTTCCCCATCAAAAGCTGCTGTAAAGCCTTTTAGCGAAACTGTGTAGCTTAACTCAGACACTCTAGGCGGTGGTGTTTTGAAAAAGACGCGCAAATTATTGCCAGCTTTCATACGGCCAACAAGATCATTTTTCATTTCCAATTCAGCAAAACAACCATTTAATGCACAAATAGTGATTTTTCCAATTTCCACTTCGCCATCATCAATGCGTACGGCAATACCTGGGGAAATTAAAATTGGCACGGGCACAAGGATAGAAAGCTGCTTTGGCTCAGTATCTGCTGAGTGACCAAGAGCAATCTGCCCTACAAGTAAGCCTTGAGGATTTCTGACATCACGTGACACAATACAATGACGCTTTTCAGGCTCAGTCGGGTTAGCATTACAGACTTTAATCCATTCTGCAGGATCAAAGTTTTGCTGCTGCGCTTGAGCTGTATTTCCTAGAGCGATAAAAAATCCGATTGCCAAGAAAATTTTTGATAATATTTTAGAATTTGCACTCAATTTTTCATCTCTTTCTAAATTAAAATAAATGATTAGCAAAGTTGTATTCAAAACGATAGAATTGATCTTGCGTTTAAATGTGTCATAGATAAGACTATATCTGATTCCAATGTTTATTTTACATTATGCCTAGTGGACAAGTGACGTTTTTTCAATATCTGTGATCAAAAAACAAGTCATTTTTATTAAAATAATTCAAATGAATGGAGACTATCTATGCAAAATTATAGAAAAAAGGCATTTTTTATAACTCTATTATTTAGTCTCAATTTTATCTTTATCAAGACAGCGCTATCTGATGTCACCCATGCAATTTCAATGCGGGGTGACCCCAAATATGCCGCGACTTATTCAAATTTTGATTATGTTAATCCAAATGCTCCCCAAGGCGGCGAGGCAAAATATGGGGCTTCTGGCTCTTTTGATAGTTTAAATCGCTTTTCGGTTAAAGGGCGCGTGCCCGGTTCATTAAAATGGACAAATTTCATTTTCGAACCGTTACTCGTTCGCAGCTATGACGAACCTTTTTCTTTATATGGCCACATAGCGCAAAAAATTGATATGGCGGCTGATAGAACATCCATTACCTTTTTCATCCATCCAAAAGCACGTTTTTCAGATGGCAAAGCTTTAACAGTTAATGATGTTGAATTTTCTTTCAATAAGTTAAAAGAGCAAGGATTACCAGGGCATCGAAAACATTATGCAACAGTTACGACTTACAATGTAGATCAAACACAAAATTCTATCACATTTAACTTTGAACCTGATGGCAATCCTGAAGCACCATTGTTAATGGGTAATTTACCCATACTACCAAAGCATATTTATGAAGATAAAGATCTTAATGCCTCCAGCCTAGATATCCCAGTGGGAAGCGGCCCTTATGTCATTGATGAGATGACGCCAGGTGATTTTATTACATTTAAGAAAAACCCTGATTATTGGGCTCAAAACATGCCTTCAGTGCGCGGTTTTTATAATATTGGCACCATAAGATATGATTATTACCGAGATGCAACCGCAGTCAGCGAAGCTTTTAGAGCTGGCAATATTGCATTTAGACGGGAATCTGATCCTGAAAAATGGAAAAATGCCCTTGATTTTCCCGGTGGTAAAAATAGGCTTGTAAAAAAATCTGAATTTGAAATGAAACTGCCAAAACCTTATAAAGCCATTGTTTTAAATACAAGAAAAGCGCCATTTGATAATCGCAATGTAAGAAAAGCTATGGCAATTCTTTTTGATTCAGAATCGATCAATGAATTATTTTATGCCTCTGAATTTAGCCGTACCGAAGCAATTTTTTATGGCTCTATTTTGTCTCCTATAGGCAAAAAAGCATCTGAAGCAGAAGAAAAGCTTTTGCTAAATCCGCTAGAAGATAAAATCATGGAAGGTGATTTTGCTTTATTTGACAAGAATATTAAATTTAGAACGCGTATTCGGGCAGCTTTAAAATTATTAAAAGAAGAAGGCTGGCAGGTTAAAGATGGCGCGCTGACGCATCAAAATAGCGGTCAACCTTTTGCGGTTGAATTTCTTGTTCGAAGCGCAGAAACAGAACGTATTGCCCTCGCTTATCAGTCCATGTTAAAACGCGCCGGTATTACTTTGAATATTACCCAATCAGATTCTGCTCAATATACGAAACGCAAGCAAAATTTTGATTATGACATCATTCTCAATACGTGGTATTTTTCTCTTTCTCCTGGTGCTGAACAAGGCCTATATTGGACAACAACCGCAGCTGATACACCCGGCACACGCAATTATATGGGACTCAAAGATCCACAAATTGATAATATCGTCAAATATATTGAAAATGCGGCCTCTTACGACGATCTAACAACAGGTGTACAAGCGCTTTCTAGAAGCATTGCCAACAGCTATGCAACAATCCCCCTCTTCCACGTTCCTAAACAATGGGTCGCACATTGGGACTATCTGCACATGCACCCTACCCCATCTTGGTATGGGTCTATTGCAGAAACTTGGTGGATCGAATAATTATGCCTGTTTAAAATATTTTTTATTGGGTGACAGAAAGCAAAAAAACTTATTTCACCTTCAATGCCAGAGAAAAGCTTTGTGTTTCATTTCCTTGATTAGGATATCGAGGGATAAGACAAGTTGCAAGAAAGCTAAGACAGGCAAGTCCTGCACCAAGATAAAACACAAGACTATGATCAAAAAGCCATACAGCCCCAAGCAAGGCAGGTAAAAAGACTGCTGCGATATGATTGATGGTAAATACCACCCCGGCCGATGCCGCTATCTCAGTTTTATCGGCAATGCGTTTGAAATAGCTTTCAAGCGCAATAGCGAGGGAAAAGAAGATATTATCAATAATATATAACAATGCCGCCAGCCAACTTACATCTACAAAAGCATAAAGGGTGAATACGATAATCAAGCCTAAATACTCAATTTGCAACACAAATCTCTCGCCAAACCCAAGAACAAAACGACCAATATAAGGGGCGGCAATTGTGGTAATAAGGTGATTTGCAAAAAATAACCCTGCAATCTCTAACACGCTATAATCAAACTTTTCAACTAATAGCAATGCCGCAAAAACAACGAATATTTGCCGTCTTGCGCCTGACAAAAATTGCAATAGATAATAGAGACAATATCGTTTGCGCAGAATTATTTTCATTTGCTGCGCATGTTTCAGCTTAAACGGTTTATAGGCAAACAGACAATAAAGACTAATAATGATAGCTGCTAAGCCAAATAATAAAAATAATATTTTAAAATTCACTTCTAACCAATAGACAAAAGCAAGAACCAGCAGAAAAGAAATGGCGGCAACCGCTGAATCAATACTTCTTAACTTTGAACGTATTATTGGATAATCATCAGCCTCAAACATCTGCATCGGCAAGGATAAAAATACTGTATAATAATAATGAAAACCAACAGACATTACAAATGTTGTGATGAAAAAGCCTGACCCTGTCGGGAAATATCCTGTTAGAGCAATACCAACGCCTAATAGAAAAACGGAAAAAGCGGCAAGCCTTTGCTCAGAAAGAACTAACAGCAAATAAACTGTTGTAAATGCTAAAAACCCAGGTATTTCACGAATTGAATGCGCCCACCCCCACTCTAAGCCATCCATTTTTGCAGCATTGATTGCAAAATTAGTTGAAAGAATTGTCCAGCCTGTAAAGCTAAAAGCAACAGCCATCATAGTTAGAGCTAGATAGCCAAAAGGCGTTTTTTCCTTTAGTGCTTTGACTGTTTCAAACAAAATCATATCAATCAACCTAATCAAAATATTATGAGATATAGTTATGTAACCATATAAGAATATTTACACTTGGCAAACCGATAAGCATCTATTCAAGTGCTATGAGATATTCTTCTTCTATTAGGGAAAGTTTTTCTAGGATTTTTTCATGTTTTGTTGAAAGCTTAGCCATTTTATCCATATCAGCCATTATTTCAGGTTCTAACATCTTAGCTTCTATTAGATCACGCTCCTTTGAGTATTTTTCCAAATCAGCTTCGATCTTTTTCATGTTTGGCTTTTTCTTTGGCTCTTCTATTTTTATGTTAGCTGTTTTTTCTGCTTGCTTTTTTGATTTTGACTTTCGATTTTGCGCCCTTTTATCTTCTTTCACAAGAGCCCGATAGCCTTCTAAATCCTCAGAGAAAGGCTTAACTTGCCCTGCACGGATCAACCAAATTTGATCTGAAACAGCCTCGATTAAATAAGGATCGTGACTAACTAAAATCACAGTGCCTGTATAATTATTCAGCGCATTAGTTAAAGCAGCTCGCGATTCTATATCCAAATGGTTTGTCGGCTCATCCAACAACATGATATGCGGAGCGTGAAAGCTCATAAGGCAGAATAAAAGTCTTGCCTTTTCACCCCCTGAAAGCTTGCCAATTTGCGTATCTGATTTTTCTTTATTAAACCCAAAACGCCCGAGCAATGCGCGACATTGCGCCTCTTTATCTGCTTTCATAACTGCCATTAGGGCTTCATAGGGTGTTTGTGTTATGTCTAATTCATCAGTTTGATGCTGAGCAAAATAGCCAATCCGCAATTTGCCATGTGTTTGTTTATCACCACCTAGCAATGCTAATTTATCCGCAATAACTTTGATTAAAGTGGATTTACCATTACCATTTTCACCTAAAAGGGCAATTCTATCACCTGTGCCAATCGACACATCAACATTATTTAGAATGACCTTATCACCATAGCCAATTTTCGCTTTTTCAAGCGTAAAGATCGGTGTTCCCAAATCATCTGGCTCAGGAAATTTAAAGCCTATGGCTCGCTCTGAAATAACAGCATCAACCATATCCATGCGTTCAATCGCCTTCAAACGGCTTTGCGCTTGCTTTGCTTTCGTTGCTTTTGCACCAAAACGCTTAACAAAATTCATCAGATGGTCTTTATGTGCCTGTTGCTTTTCAAATAAAGCTTGCTGGTTCATGCGCTGTTGTGCACGCAAGGTTTCAAAAGTGTCATAGCTTCCTTTATAAAGGGTTAGCTCTTGATTTTCTAAATGCACAACATGATTGATCGTTTTATTCAAAAAATGCCGATCATGGGAGATAAGCAAAAATGTACCTTGATATTGGTTGAGAAAATTCTCGAGCCAAATAACTGTCTCAAAATCAAGGTGGTTGGTAGGCTCATCCAGCAATAAAATGTCTGGATTTTGAAAAAGCACTGCTGCCAACGCAACGCGCATGCGCCACCCGCCTGAATATTCAGAGATTTTTCTTTGTTGCGCTGCTTCATCAAAGCCTAACCCAGCTAAAATAACACTAGCCCTAGCCTCAGCTGCATATGCATCAATAGCTTCTAACCGGTCATATATATAAGCAATTTTATCTGGATCTGTTTCTGTTTCCGCCTGCTTGAATAAATCAAGGCGCTCCTCATCAGAATCAATAACACTTTGTATCAAGCTTTGCTCAATGTCAGGCATTTCTTGGCGTACAATACCAATGCGAGCGCCTTTAATTGTATCAATAGAGCCGCTATCTGCCTCAATCTCTTGGGAAATAAGCTTGAACAAAGTTGTTTTACCCGCACCATTAGGCCCAACAAGCCCCACCTTATGCCCTTTTGGGACACTAAGATCTGTATTCTCGAGCAAAGTTCGGCCTGCAATGCGGTAAGTTAAATTTTTAATTGTGAGCATAATGATTTATTTTACTGTGAATGTCGGTTATCCGATAGCATGAATGAAACGTATAAGCTATATAGATTAAAATTTTAAGCTGGTTTAAGAATGAGTATATTATTAGGCATTGATACGGGCGGCACATTTACAGATGCCGTTCTGTTTGATGATACAAAAGAAAACGACAATCGCATTATCGCAAAGTCAAAGGCCTTAACATCCCACGCGATGCTAAGCGAAGGCATTGGCAAAGCAATTGAAAATGTTTTAAATAATGCTCCCTCTTTCAAAGAAGAGGATATTTCTCTTGTGTCCATGTCTACGACTTTGGCTACAAATGCTCTTGTTGAAGGGCAAGGCGGTAAAGTTGCGCTTATTTTCATTGGATTTGATGATGTTGATTTAGAGCGTACCGGATTACAAGAGACTATCAAAGATCATGTAATCCTGTCTATCGTAGGGGGACATGACCCTTATGGCAATGAAAAAGCGCCATTAGACTATAAAGCCCTAGAGCGTGCTTGCCTTCTTGCTAAACTAGACAATATAGAAGCCTTTGCAATTGTTAGTCAATTTGCAATCCGCAATCCAGATCATGAAATTAAGGCTTGTGAATTTCTATCTAAAAAAACAGGCCTGCCCATCACTTGCGGCTATGAATTGTCATCGCAATTAAATGGGCCCAAACGTGCGGTCACCGCCGTTTATAATGCGCAGCTGCTTAATAAAATTACGCATCTAATCTCAGCAACTCATGAAATTTTGGAAAGATTAAAAATAAATGCTCCTTTAATGGTTGTAAGAGGAGATGGCACGTTGGTTAGCGCGGCATTTGCAAAGCAAAGGCCGATAGAGACAATTCTTTCAGGCCCTGCGGCCTCTGTCATTGGTGCTTTTGAACTCACTGGTGAGAAAAATGCTTTAATTTCAGATATTGGTGGGACTACAACAGATATTGCTGTGATAGAAAATGGCGAGCCCAAAATCTCCCCAAATGGCGCAAGTGTGGGCGGCATTGAAACAATGGTTGAAGCTGTTGACATGTCAACCTTTGGCATTGGCGGAGATAGCGAGGTTTCAATTGAGCTGAAAGGGTTATCAAGTCATGTTTCCCTAGGCCCTAAGCGCGCCATCCCCTTATGCCTATTAGCCCATAACTATTATGATCTCGTGCATCACCACTTAGACAATCAATTAGCACAAGAAAACACTAAAGCCAGCGATGCTAGATTTATCATTCCCAATGGCAAGCTGTCTATAGGGTCTTTATCAAACAAAGAGCAGGCCTTAGTTGAAAAAATCGGCGAGAAACCAATCAGCTTTGCAGAAGTCATCACAAAAAAACGTGAAAATAGCACTCTTAATGGCCTCGTGCAAAAGGGTGTTATGTCCCTATCTTCTTTTACACCAACCGATGCTATGCACTGTTTAGGTGCATTGGAATTATGGGATCAAGAAGCATCAGTTAAAGCAGCTGAAATATTATCTAGACGTAAAAATGGCCGAAAAAATTCTATTGCTGAAAATGGGACGCAATTTTCTAACCATGTAATCAGCGCATTAACTAGAAATTCTTCAAAATATATTTTTTCTGTAAGCTTAAAGTCAGATAATTTAGCAGAGCATGAGATGGCAGCACAAAGCTTGATTGATATAATGTTTGAGCCGAATATAGAGCGGCAGACTTCGTTTATCAGACTTGGGCTATCAAAACCTCTCATTGCTACAGGAGCATCAGCCCATCTTTATTATCCTAATATTGCCAAAAACCTCGACACAACAGCAATCATTCCAACCCATGCGGATGTTGCAAATGCAATTGGCGCCGTTGCAGGAAAGGTAAAAATTCGTACTGAATTTACATTAAGCCGCCCTAACGACGATGTTTATCGCTTGCATATGCATAAAGAAACAAAAGATTTTTCATGCCTAAATGAGGCAAAACAGCATGCAGAGCAAAGCTTATCGAAGCATTTAACACATATATCAAAACAAGCTGGCGCAAACCATGTTGATAT
Source organism: Hyphomicrobiales bacterium (assembly GCA_011524605.1). GTDB lineage: Bacteria > Pseudomonadota > Alphaproteobacteria > Rhizobiales > WTKA01 > WTKA01. Next base: position 18,472 of record WTKA01000037.1, read on the forward strand.
ATCATTTGAATGGCTGAATAATTGGGCGCGCATAGAAGGCCAAAAAACGCTTATATCTGCACAGCTAAAGGGTGCTGCACTTGGCAAACCCGCTATCAAAAAAGCATAGGACAACCATATGCATGACTTAAAAATAGAAAGTCCTTTTCTAAAATTAGGCAGCTCATTTTATACGAAATTACTGCCAGAATCTGTAACAAATAAGCCTGAATTATTGCATTATAACCAACGTGTTGCAGATCAAATTGGCCTTAATATTCCTGAAAGTAAATTGCAACAAGCTGACATGCTAATGCAGCTTTGTGGTCAAAAAATTCAAGATGGCGTTGAGCCCTATGCCATGGTTTACTCAGGCCATCAATTTGGTCACTGGGCGGGACAGTTGGGCGACGGACGCGCTCTTATGCTTGGACAATGCCGCAGCAAAGATGATGCACTTTGGGATATCCAGTTTAAAGGATCTGGACGCACGCCCTATTCCAGATTTGGTGATGGACGTGCGGTTATTCGCTCATCAATCAGGGAATATCTTTGTTCAGAAGCCATGTACCAGCTTGGTATTCCAACAACACAAGCCCTATGCCTAATTGCTACACAAGAAGATGTTATAAGAGAACAAATTGAGCCTGGCGCTATTCTAACCCGTATTTCTAATTCGCATATCCGATTTGGGCATTTTGAACATTTTTATCATAATGACGACGAAGAAAATTTGAGAAAACTAGCTGATTTTGTCATTGATCAACATTATCCTCATTTTAAAGATTGTGCATCAAAATATCTAGATTGGTTTAAAACATTATGCGATCAAACCGCTCAACTCATTGCGCAATGGCAATCTGTTGGTTTTTGCCATGGGGTAATGAATACGGATAATATGTCAGCAATTGGCTTAACAATTGATTATGGCCCTTTTGGCTTTTTGGAAGATTATAACCCCAATCATATTTGCAATCAAACTGACCACAGTGGTCGCTATGCTTATGCCCAACAGCCCCATATTGGTATGTGGAATCTTTATGCATTAGCAAATTGCCTACGCCCAATGGTGCCTTGGAATGATTTAATAGCAGCAATTGAAAAAGACTATGCCGCCAAAATTTCTAACTATTTTGCTATTCTTATGCGTGGAAAAATCGGTTGTGAACGAGAGGATAGCAAAGCGGATAATCTCTGGCAGTCTCTATTGAAAATTGCATCGGCGAGCAAAATGGACTTTACGCTTATTTTCAGACTCTTATCGCCAGAAGTTGATTTGCTACATGAAGAGTATGATGGGATTATTTCAACTGAAAAGGCGAGAAACGCCTTGAAAGATTGGCAAAAAAACTATCACACCCATATGCAATCAATCAATCGAGCGAATGCTGATGTAAAAATTGGCATGAATCAAGTTAATCCTAAATATATCCTTAGAAACTGGCTTGCGGAAAAGGCAATTCGTGCTGCCGAAGACTATAATGATTACAGTGTTTTAGAATCAGTATTTAAAGTGATCTCTAACCCTTTTGAAGAACATGAAATACACTCAGAATTATCTAATCCGGCGACAGAAGAGCAACGCGGCATTGCCCTTTCTTGCTCTTCCTAGGATCAGGACTCTGCCTAACCTAATGGAATAAGTGCTGAGGATATGAGATAAATTAAACCGCTTAATGTGAATATGCTCAACACGGTGCCAATTAATATAATTGAAAAAGCACGCTCTACATAAAGATTATATTGCTTTGCCAAAATAAATACATTCAACGCAGGTGGCAATGAAGCCATGATTAAAGCAGTATAAACCCAAACAGGTTCAAAAGGACCAAGCAACCTTAAACATATATAAGTAAGAAGCGGATGCAAAATAAGCTTTATGAAAATTAAGACCGGTATATCAGCTGTCAATCTCTTCATGGGTCTGACTGCAATTGTAACCCCCATAACAAAGAGCGCGGAAGGAGCGGCAGCATTTGATAAATAGCTAATCATCGTTTCTATCCATATCGGCATTTTCACTTCACTATAGGCGATTAGAACGCCTACGATAGAGGCAATAATAAAAGGATGTGTCATTATATCTTTGATAGCCTTCAATGCTACTTTCAGATATTGCGTTGCTTTTCTCTTCGTTAATGCATGTGTGAATGGCACCATTGTAAAATGGATAATATTATCAAAACAGAATATAAGAGCCGTTGGTATAGTTGCTTGCGGCCCCAATACGCTCAATGTTAGTGCAGGACCCATATAGCCAATATTAGAATAGGCACCCGCAATCCCCTGAATAGGCGCGACCTCTCTCTCTTTTCTATTCAATAGCATGCCTAAAAAATAAGAGAGTATAAAAGCTAAGACTGTTCCTAAGCTAGTTGCAAAGATAAAAGGCCAATTTGCCAACTGTTCAAAAGGGGTCTTTGCAATTATTTTTAATAATAAAGCAGGCAAAGCAACATAAACAACAAAAATATTCATCCATTGCAAGCCTTGCTCTGAATGACGCAATATTTTTCCTAATATGAAACCAACAAAAATAATGCTAAATAGGGGAAGAATAAGGGATATAATATAGATCATACACTGTTATAGCCTGAAATTAATTTTTAAAACTATTTCAAAGAAATATATAAATGGCAAGGCGCAGCACTGAAATTTTAGTGCTGTATTATAAAATATCAATTTATAACTTGTATATGAAAGAATATTTGAGTAATTGTGATTCATGGATGTAGACAGCAAAAATATTAGAACAGCAAAATTTAGCATAGGTGCTATTGTTCGCCATAGAATCTACCCTTTTAGAGGTGTTATATTCGACGTTGATCCTCAATTTGACAATACAGAAGAATGGTATGAAGCTATACCTGAGGAAATAAGACCGCATAAAGATCAGCCCTTTTATCATTTATTTGCAGAAAATGAAGAAGCTGAATATATCGCTTATGTTTCAGAGCAAAATCTATTACCAGACGAGAGCATTTGTCCAGTCAATCACACGCAAATCTCTGACTTTTTTTCTGGGTTTAAAGATGGTATCTACACGTTAAAAGAAGATATTTCCCATTAATTTTCAAACAAAATTTAATCGCCTCACAGCGAATATCAGGAGTTTATTATGACATTTAATCCCCAAATTTTAGGTGATCAATTTACTCAATCCATAATAGATTCCACCAGCTTAAGCGCGCTAGATGAAGAACAAAAACCAGCAAATTATGAACAAGCTTACGCGATACAAGACTATGTGTTTAATCAGCTGAATAGAAAATCTAGCGGTTGGAAAGTTGGATTAGGCAACAAGGCAGGTATGAATGCATTTAACCTTCCCTCGCCTGCGGCGGCTCGTATGTATTCAGACAGCCTCTATGAAGTTGGCGAAACAATTGCTTTTGATCCCTTTTCAAAAATGGTGGTTGAGTTTGAAATAATATATAAAATTAAAAATAGAATTTCCCCAACAACAAAAATTGAAAATCCATTTGATTTTGTTGAATCCACTCATCTTGGCTTTGAACTTATACAGCCTCATATTAATGATTGGAAAACCCACGGCGCTTATCCTTTTGTTGCCGAAGGCATTGGTTTTTCAGCACTTGTTATTGACCCTGAACCCATGAAAATATCTCAGGCTGAACTATTAAACTCTATCGAAATATATTGTGACAATGAAGTGCAGGCAAAAGCTGCAACGGGTGATAATGGTGTTGATCCTGAAGAAATGCTGCAATTTTTAATTTCACACTGCCAAGATAATGGTCACACCATACAAGCTGGTGATCTTATCTCTTCTGGCACCCAGACAGAGCAATTTGCAGTAACTATAGAAGATCATAAAATTGAAGCTAAATGGAATGGCGGCGCAACGCATTTTACAATGACGGCGAAATGATCACCCTATGCTCTCTTCAATAATCTATATCGATGCCGATGCCTGCCCCGTAAAAGATGAGGCATTAAAAGTTGCCGCAAGACACGGGGTCAAAGTCGTGGTTGTTTCAAATGGAGGGCTTAGACCCAGTCGTAATCCACTTATAGAACATGTCATTGTCGCAAAGGACAGTGATGCAGCTGACGATTATATCGCTGAAAAAGCAGTAAAAAATGACATCATACTCACTGCTGATATTCCTTTAGCAGCTAGAGGCTTGGAAAAAGAGGCTCTCGTTCTTAATTTCAATGGGAAAACATTCACCCAAGCAGATATCGGTATGAAATTAGCTATGCGTGAACTTAACCAACATTTAAGAGATAGCGGAGCAATTAAAGGATATAATCGGCCTTTTAGCCCTAAAGATCGCTCAGAATTTCTACAAAAGCTTGAAAATACCATCCAGCAGCTAAAAAAGCAGAATATCTGATTACTCACTCTTTCCCACGGTAATGATTGTTAATTTAGCATCATCAACAATGCGCTTAGCAGCCCTCTTTATATCCTCAATTGTTACTGCATCAATCAAAGCAGCGCGATCCGTTATATAATCTGTGCTAAGCCCCTGAGACTTTAACCCTGTAAGCTGGCCTGCAATTTTGCTAGATGTATCAAAACGCAAAGGGTAAGATCCTTTTAAATAGGTTTTAGCTTCATCTAATTCTGTTTGACTTGGTCCTTCTTCTGCCATCTTGTTAATTTGCTCTTGTATCACATCAATGCTTGTTTGCGCTCTGGCTTGCTCTGTTGCGACACCGCCCATCAAGATACCACTATGATCTAGTGGGTATAAAAAGGAATAAACTGAATAAGCAAGCCCTCTATTTTCCCTCACCTCTTCATATAACCAAGATGTGAACGAACCGCCACCTAAAATGTGATTCATAATAAAAGCGGGAATGAAATCAGGGTCATCACGTAAAATTGCAGGGCGACCAAATCTAATGACAGTTTGTGGCACATCAAGCTCTACATGCACAGGCTCGCTAAGTACTTTTGGCTCAACCATAGGCACAGAAACATAATCAGCTTCTTTTGGCAAAGAACCAAAAATAGCATCAACAAGCTCCCCTGCCCTTTCTTTAGAAATAGCACCCACAATAGATAGAGATAAGCCTTCTTGTCTAAAAACTGAGTTATGAATATCTTTTAAATCTTGCGATGTAATTGCTTCAACACTTTCAATAGAACCCTTTACTGGCCTTGCATAGACATGATCTTCGTAAGCGGAGCGAAACCATTCCTTGCCGGCGATCGTATTTGGATCAAATTGTGAAGAGCGAATAGAAGCTAAAATTTGTTGACGTACGCGCTCTACTGGCTCCTCATCAAATCTAGGCTTGTTTAAAGCAAGGCTAGCAAGATTTTCAGCATCTGTTAAATTGTCAGAAAGCGTTTTTATAGTCCCTGTAAATTGATCTAGACCCGCATCAAAAGACATTTTTACCTGCGTTTCTTCTAACGCTTGTTGAAATGCCTCAGAAGTCATATCTCCCGCTCCTTCATCTAGCAAACCAGAGAGCAAATAGGCTGTTCCCTCTTTGCCAGCTGCATCGCGCACACTGCCTTGCTTAAAACTAAATTTTACAGTTACAAGAGGAAGGGTATGACTTTCGACAAGCCAATATTCTATCCCTTTAGCTGATTCTAAAGTTTGAACTTCAAAGGCTTTTGATGATTGAGACATAAATAATTGCCCTAACATAATGAAAGAAATTAAGAATAATTTATGCAAAATTTTGCATAAAAATGTTGGTTCAAATTTATTTGAGTTGGCTACTAACATTGTTGTTAATCTGCCTTATTTTGCTTTAAATTTGCGACAAGATAGCTATGCAATGGTATGAGGCTTTGCGCCGCTTCTTTCACATCTTCTGTCGTCACTTTTTTAATAATTGACAGGCTTTTTTGAATATCATCAATATCACGCCCCGTCGTTAAAGCAACGCCAACCATGCGCGCAAGGCGGGATTGGTCATCTTGAGCATAAATTTCACCGGCTATGAAGCGATTTTTAATTTTTTCAAGCTCTTCGTCGGTAACACCATTTTCAATAATAGCTGAAAGTTGCTCAAGCAGAATATTTTTCATCTCTTCAAGGCTAATGTCTTTTGGGACACCATAAAGGCCAAAACGAGAATAATCATAGCTGCTATCATAAAAATAAGCGCCAGCAGATGTCGCTACAGCTTCTTCAACAACAAGATTTTTGTAAAGATGGCTGGTTGTACCACTCCCTAAAATTTGAGCAAATAATTTTAATGACGCGCTTTGAATATCGCTTAATTGCTTATGACCTGGCAATAAAAACATGATCTGAGTATAAGGTTCACCGGCTTTTTCATCAATAACTTCAACCGTTTTTATGCCAAATACAGGTGGTTCTTGCGGCCTTTCTCTCACAGCTTCAATAGTAGAAGAGCTTGGAATGACTGCATAAGTATCTTCAGCTAATGCAGAAACTTCTTCCAAGTCTACATCCCCTGCAACAATTAAAATTGCATTTTTAGGATCATAATATTGCTTATAAAAATTAAGAGCATCTTCTCTATTGAGCTGTTCAATTTCATGTTCCCAGCCAATGATCGGGATTCCATAAGGATGAGCCATGAATAAAGCTGCATCTGTTAGCTCCCCTAATTGAGCAGCTGGCGAGTTATCAACACGGCTTTTTCTCTCTTCTAATACAACATCGCGTTCTGTTGTAACCGCATCATCAGATAAAATCAGATTTGTCATTCTATCTGCTTCCATTCTCATTAATAATGGAAGATGTTCTTTCGATACACGCTGATAATAGGCTGTGTAATCTTGACTTGTGAAGGCGTTTTCCTGCCCACCTAAGGAGGCAACAATTTTTGAAAATTCACCATCAGGATAGTTGGTTGTGCCTTTAAACATTAAATGTTCTAAAAAATGCGCTATACCTGATTTTTTTACAGGCTCATCAGCACCACCTACTTTGTACCATACCATATGGGTTACAACGGGAGCTCTTCTATCTTCGACAACGACAATTTGCATGCCATTATCGAGCATTTTTGTAGAGATTGGATATGGCGCATTATTTGAATTATCCATATTACGCTCAACTTTACCAGCGTTGGCGGGGATATGAGAAGGTAAATTCAATAATACAGCCATTAAAATCATCCATTTCATATAGGGTTTCATTAGGCTACACCCTTGCTTATGTTGTATTTGTTATAATTCTTATCTTAAGTAATCCTTGCAACTCATTTTACAAGACTCATATGATCTATAAGTAATAAGTTTCACTTTAATTTTTCGTGATACTTCGTGATTAAAAAACCGTTATTCCTTTATATTGCTAGAAAGGAAACAATTTTTTCTTTTTAACTACCGCATTAGCAGCAAGATCATCTGCATTTTCTGCTGTTAAATCAGGTTCTAATAGTTTACTGGAAGGCAAATCAGAAGAAGAAGCAATTGGGTTGGCTAAATCTAGCCTCTTTAACTGCTGGTCTACTTCAATAAAACGTGAATATACTTCTCTTTGAGATGGGGAATAAATGCCAGTATTTTGATATTTACTAGTGCTTTTAATTTCCTCTAACTCTTTTTCCAAAGCTTTGAATTCAGCACGCAATTTATCTCTTTCAGAAGCCCATTGCTTATCTGCATTACTGATTGAGACAGGCGTAGGCAAATCATCCGTTGCTGGCATAACTAAAGGCGCGCGTCTTTTATATTCAATATCTTCTTGATCAGGCTTTATGCCAACAATCCCTAACACAAGAGAACTTGCTGGGTTTTGATCTCCAGTTATTAGTTCTTGTGAAACCCCTTTTCCAGACGAACAACCGGCAACAAAGATAGCCAGTAAAAATAATGAAAACACATGTTTAAATGACATAATGATTTTCCAAAACCTTAATATTTCACTTCGCTGAAACTTAACAGAATTAACAGCAGAATGAAATTCTTTATATTATAATAGTTAATTCCATTAATCTCTTATTTTTTAATGGCAAGACTAAGGCGAAAACTATTGCCTTTTTTGCAAGAAAAACATGAAATATGCTAAAATGCAAGCACCCATAACGATGTAAACATCCGCAAGATTAAAGATATACCAATGAAAAGTATTGTAGTGAAGAGCGACAAAATCAACAACAGCGCCGTGATATATACGATCAAAGCTATTGCCTAAAGCCCCGCCTAATATCAACGTAAGCCCCCATTTCTCAATAGAATTTTGTGTTGATAACAGCCATCGCGATAGAAATACACATAGGCCAAGCATCAGTGCAACCAACGCCCAACGTGCCAACTGTGAATCACTTGTAAATAAAGAATAGCTTACCCCCTTATTCCACACGAGAATAAAATCCATGAAAGGCAGGATAGTAACGCGCCCTTTCGCACCTAAATCATAGCCTAGTAACAGCCAAAATTTAGAGATAATATCACTCAAGGCTAACACAATAACAGGCCAGCATAAGGCGAAATAGCGCATATTATTTCTCACCATCTTTATTAAAGTCGACCTAAAGAGGCAAGCTCTCTTAATGCATCAGCATCACGAAGTGATACATCTTTATATTCTTTGTCTGTACCAACTTCAGGCAGAACTTTCCATGACCGCGCACATTTCTGCCCTTCAGCTAAGCCTGTTACCACACCAACGCCGGAGACGTCATCTAACTTAAAGCTATTTGCGGGCGCAGCTGTTTCATGAACGTTTAAAGCACTAACAATACAAATATCATCCATATCTTGCTCAGATATCGCCTTAAGCAAGTCTTGATCTGTTATATAAAGATCAATTTTCGCCTCTAATGATGATCCTATTGCCTTTTCTCTACGATCAATTTCAAGTGCACCGGTAACAACTTTGCGTACTGTTTTAATCTTAAGCCATTTTTGCTGCAGCGCTTCATCTAACCAATGCTCGTGGCAATCAGGGAATTGCTGTAAATGAATAGAACTAGCTTCTTCGCCATAACGTGACATCCAGCACTCCTCAGCTGTAAAGCAAAGTATAGGAGACATCCATATGACTAAACGATCAAATATTTTATCTAAAACATTTAAACAAGCACGACGGCGCAATGATGAAGGTGAATCACAATAAAGAGCATCTTTTCGAATATCAAAGTAAAAAGCGGATAAATCCAACGTCATGAAATTAAATAATGTTGAGAAGACACGTTTAAAATCAAATTTTTCATAGCCAGACTTTACAATAGATTCTAGCTCAACAAGCCTATGCAACATCACCTTTTCAAGTTCTGGCATGTCTTCATAGGCAATATCATCATTTTTTGCATCATAATGATGTAAAGAACCAAGCATCCAACGCAATGTATTTCGTAATTTTCTATAGGCATCTACATTTGTTTTGATAATTTCATCGCCAATACGCTGATCTTCTGCATAATCAATTGAAGCGACCCAAAGACGTAAAATATCCGCTCCATATTGCTTAATAACTTCTTGTGGTTGAATCACATTCTTCAGTGATTTTGACATTTTCCGCCCATCAGCTGCCATGGTAAAGCCGTGGGTTACTACTGTATCATAAGGCGCGATACCTCTTGTTCCGCAGCTTTCTAATAAGGATGAATGGAACCAACCGCGATGCTGGTCTGTACCTTCGAGATAGATGACATGGTCTTCACCACCATTCACTTTACGATTTGGTTTAAGGTCGTCACGCTGTTCAAGGCAAAATGCATGGGTTGACCCTGAATCAAACCATACATCTAAGATATCATCGACTTTTTCCCAATCATCTATATTATCAACAAAGCCTTCTAAGAACCTACTTTTGGCATCGTCAGCAAACCAAGCATCAGCTCCTTCTTGAGCAAAAATATCAAATATGCGTTGTGTTAAAGCGTCATTCTCAGCGAAATCAACACCAGGGATAATTTGCCCTGTATCTTTGTTCAAAAAGACAGCGATAGGCACGCCCCAAGCACGCTGGCGTGAAATAACCCAATCAGGCCTAGTTTCAATCATAGCGCGCAAACGATTTTGACCCGTTTTAGGAACGAAATTTGTTTCATCAATCGCTTTCAATGCTTTAGCACGCAGGCCTTCAGCATCTTTTTCATCTTCCATAGAAATGAACCATTGTGGTGTATTTCTAAAAATGATAGGTTTTTTAGAACGCCAAGAATGCGGATAGCTATGCTTTAATCTTCCACGAGCAAATAGGCAGTTAGTAGCGATCAATTCTGCAATTACAGATTTGTTGGCATCGCCCTTCTTACCCTTATCATCAATAACACGCGCTGCACCGCCATCACGGTCTGGACCAAATCCTGGTGCATCTTTTGTGTAAAAGCCAGCATCGTCCACAGTGAAAGGAATACTTGTATCAATATCCGCTTTTTTCAAATTACCAGTATTGGACATCCAAATCTCAAAGTCATCACGACCATGACTTGGCGCTGTATGAACAAAACCAGTACCAGCCTCATCCGTAACATGGTCTCCATCTAAGAGAGGAACAACAAATTCATACCCACCAGCAAAGCCCTTTAAGGGATGCGCACAGTCAAATTTAGCAAATTGCTCAGCGCTCACATCGGCAACTTTTTTTGCTTCTAATTTGGCTTTCTCAAAGCAAGATTGCGCTAAATTATCAGCGATAATAAATTTGTCCCCGCTTTGAGGGCCAAAATCATTTTCAACGCCCGTAATTTCATAAAGCCCATAGGCAATTTTAGAGGAATAACAAATGGCTCTGTTACAAGGAATCGTCCAAGGGGTTGTTGTCCAGATGACAATCTTTGCGTCTTTAAAGCTATCATCATTTGTAACTACTGGAAATGATACCCATACAGCATCTGATTCATAGTCTTCATATTCAATTTCAGCTTCCGCAAGGGCTGTTCGCTCAACAACAGACCACATCACAGGTTTAGAGCCGCGGTAGAGCTGGCCTGTTTGGGCAAACTTCAATAATTCATTAGCTATATGAGCTTCAGCTTTATAATTCATCGTGAGATAGGGATCATCCCAATCTCCGATCACACCAAGGCGTTTGAATTCTTCTTTTTGAATACCAACCCAATGACTTGCAAAGTCACGACATTCATTACGAAACTCATTAATAGGAACTTCGTCTTTGTTTCGCCCTTTAGCGCGATATTTTTCTTCAATTTTCCACTCAATCGGCAATCCATGGCAATCCCAACCAGGGACATAATTGCTATCATAACCCATCATTTGCATAGATTTTGTTATAATATCTTTCAAAGTCTTATTCAAAGCATGACCAATATGCAAATGACCATTAGCATAAGGAGGGCCGTCATGAAGCAGCATTTTCGCGCGACCTTTGGCCTGCTCACGTAGCTTTTCATAAAGCTTTCCATCTTCCCATTTTTTCACAAAATCAGGCTCACGCTTTGGCAACCCTGCCCGCATTGGGAATTCTGTTTGGGGAAGATTTAAAGTCTTTGAATAATCGAGTTCACTCATCATTTTTTTCCATTCATGCCATGCATAAATATTTTTAGTTATTATTTTCAATAATCGCTTTTGATATAAGATCAAATTTTCATGTACATAATTTAGATAAATTAGAACATGTCCTGATCAAATATTTAAAGCAAGTGTTTTTCTTGCTTGATCGCTATCACGATCCATCTGTGTAATCAAGGATTCGACACTATCAAAGTCCAATTCAGGTCTTTGCCAATCAATAAGCTCAATCTTTAAGGTCTTGCCATATATTTCGCTCTTAAAATCAAAAATATGCACTTCAAACAAAGGCTCACCATTATCAAATACCGGACGGCGACCATAGCTTGCGACGCCACCATAGATATTGCCATCATATTGAATGCGAACTGCATAGATGCCAAATGCTAAATTCATATCTTTGCGCAAATGCAAGTTAGCCGTGGGATAGCCTAGGTCACGCCCCCGCTTGTCTCCATGATAAACTTGCGAAGTGAAAGACCAAAAGCGTCCTAGTAATGCATTTGCTTCTTTTACGCACCCTGTTGACAGCAAATTTCTTATATAAGAAGAGGAAATATCAATTGACTGATCATTTGATAATTTATCTATCGCATTGATTATCACATTATGGGGCTTAGCTAGTCTTTGTAATAAGCTTACATCGCCTTTTCGGCCTTTTCCAAAATGGAAATCAGTGCCAACAAAAATCTCTCTTGCATTTAATTTTTCAAATAAAACATCTAACACAAAATTTTCAGCCTCTAATTGGCTTAAAGCAGCATCAAAATCCAATATAATGACTTCATCGATAGCTTGATCTATTAACAGCTGTTTTTTTTCATGAGCAAGTGTTAGTCTTTGCATCGGTGTAGAGGGGTTGAAAAAAGCCCGGGGATGCGGTTCAAATGTTAATATAGTTGATTTAAGCTCTTTTTGTTTTGATATTTCAACGCATTTTTCCAAAACAGCTTGATGGCCAAGATGCACGCCATCAAAATTGCCAATCGCAATACATCTGTGTTGTTTTGCATCAACACGATTAGATAAATCATTATATGAATATATATCAAACATAGCCATCTCCAAGCTTATCCTTTAAGCAAGCCAAACCAGATATGCAAGTCTATTTAAACAAAGATGCGCTGCGTTATAATCAAGTCAACTATATATGCCATGCATTTTACGCAACGCTGCGCTGCAATAGTAGCACTTAACACAAGCACTAAAAAAGAGTACCCGTTCAAGCAAGAAATAACAAATATTATACACATAATGATATTATAAAATATCGGAGATATGCAAATGAAAAACTCTTTATTACAATATAAAAAATGGCGTGCTTACAGAAAAAATGTAAATGAACTTTCTGCACTTTCAAATAAAGATTTACACGATTTAGGCATTAATCGCTATGATATTAAACGAGTTTGTAAACAGTCTGCGTTATAATTAAAGATTGTTTAGAAGATAGATATATTTGGCTATTATCTCTCCAACCTGTCAAATATTTTTATAAAGACCCTTAGTTTCGGCTGAGGGTTTTTCTTTTATTGCAAAGTCTATTCAATTGACTATGCAGCAGCATATTTTTTATTCATAAATAATCATGGTTAAAAGCAGCTATAAAGGTTTGTTAAAAGACTAGAGAAATGCGTTTAGATCAGAAATATTCTAATCCATGCACTTTATGCAATGCTGTGCTGCAATAGTATCACTTAACATATCCATGAAATAAGTTTATAAATATAGGCAAGAAACGAAACACGTATCGGAGATATGAAAATGAAAAGCTCATATGGACAATTTAAAAAGTGGCGCACTTATAGAAAGACTGTCAATGAACTTTCAGCGCTTTCAAATAGAGATTTAAACGATTTAGGCATTCATCGTTGTGATATTAGACGCGTTTGTAAACAGTCAGTGTCATAATATAGTATAATTGTACTAACTTTTAGATATTTGACTATTTCCTCCTCCACTGTCAAATATCTTGATAAGAACCCTTAGCTCCTCCCGCTAAGGGTTTTTCTTTTTGTATAGAAGCAATTTAATTATAAAATCACAAAGCCTAAGCATGTAAATTCCGACAAACATTAATAATGCGTTAAAAGCATGGAAAATATAACCCATGCATTATTAACAATGCTGCGCTGCAATACCAGCATTTAACATAGGCGAAAATAGGGTGTATAAGTAAGAACAAGAAATAACAAACATATCGGAGATATGAAAATGAAAAGCCCTTTAGTAAAGTTAAAAAAATGGAAAAATTACAGAAAGTCTGTAAATGAGCTTTCAGCGCTTTCAAATAAAGATTTAAACGATTTAGGTATTCATCGTTGCGATATTAAACGAGTTTGTAAACAATCAGTCTTATAATAGAGATTGTTTAATCAATGACAAAATATTTGACTACGACCTCCTCCTAACAGTCAAATCTTGATAAGAACCCTCAGGCCCTCCCTTGAGGGTTTTTCTTTTTGTATAGAAGCAATTTAATTCATAAACTATAATTATAGCATCAGATAAGCGAAGCTATTATGCAACTTTAAATAACTTTATGAATTGCATTCAATTCATCAGATTTATATTCCATGCATTTTATGCAATGCTGCACTGCGATAGTATCACTTAACATACACATAGAAAAAGATTATAAATATAAGTATAGAATGAAACACATATCGGAGATGTGAAAATGAAAAGCTCTTATGGACAGTTTAAAAAATGGCGCGCTTACAGAAAGACCGTAAATGAACTTTCAGCGCTTTCAAACAACAAATTAAACGATTTAGGTATCGATCGTTCTGATATTAAAAGAATTTCAAAACAATCTATTATATAATAGATTATTGTTTTACTAGATATAAAATATTTGGCTATTTCCTCCTCCAACTGTCAAATATTTTAATAAGAACCCTCAGGTCCTCCCCCTGAGGGTTTTCTTTTATTGCAAGCCTGTTCAATTTATGAAATATGGTAACAATATTTTACAAAAGGCGCATATAATCATGACAGGGCAGAAAAAAATCACAATCGTTGGCGCAGGACTTGCCGGTTCAGAAGCAGCATGGCAAGCAGCAAATCAAGGATGTCATGTTGATTTATATGAAATGCGACCGGTACAAAAAACAGATGTGCATCATACAGACCATTGCGCAGAGCTTGTTTGCTCCAATTCATTTCGCTCAGATGATGCTCTTAATAATGCCGTAGGTCTTTTGCATGCAGAAATGCGCACATTAGATTCTCTTATCATGCAATGTGCTGATGAGCATCAAGTACCAGCAGGCGGCGCTTTGGCGGTTGATCGTGATAATTTCTCAAAAATGGTCACAGAAAAACTAGAATCTCATGAGAATATTCATTTGCATCGTGAAGAAATCACCGCAATTCCAGACCAAAATAATGGACCTGTCATCCTAGCAACAGGCCCCTTAACTTCAAAAAATCTTACAGCAGAAATTTTACAATTAACGGGGCAAGATAGCCTTGCTTTTTTTGATGCAATAGCACCAATTGTTTATTTTGATAGCATTGATATGGATATATGCTGGTTTCAATCACGCTATGACAAGCCAGGGCCTGGTGGCACAGGGGCTGATTATATCAACTGCCCATTAAATAAAGAGCAATATGAATCGTTGATTGATGCACTCATTGATGGGGAAAAGACTGATTTTAAAGAATTTGAAAAAAACACCCCCTATTTTGATGCCTGCTTACCTATTGAGGTCATGGCTGATCGCGGGAGAGAAACCCTTCGCTTTGGCCCTATGAAACCAGTAGGTTTAACCAACCCTAATGATCCCGACGGTGATCTCTATGCTGTCGTGCAGCTTCGTCAAGATAATGCGCTCGGCACACTTTATAATATGGTTGGTTTTCAAACTAAATTAAAATATGGTGCTCAAAAAGAAGTATTTAAAACAATACCGGGTCTTCAAGAGGCTGAATTTGCGCGTCTTGGCGGCATGCATCGAAATACATATATCAATTCACCTGAACTCTTAGATAGCTATCTGAGAGTTAAATCAGCGCCACATATTCGATTTGCAGGGCAAATCACAGGGGTGGAAGGCTATGTAGAAAGTGCTGCATTAGGTCTTGTTTGTGGACGATTGGCAGCTGACGAAGTTTTAGAACGTGATCTTAAATTGCCTTGTAAAACAACGGCTCATGGCTCTCTTGTTAATCATATTACTGGTGGGCATTTGTCTGATCCAACAAATGGCATCAAAACTTTCCAGCCGATGAATATCAATTTTGGCCTTATGCCTTCTATTGATGTCCCAAGGGAAATAGATGGCAAACGCTTACGAGGCAAAGAAAAAAGCCGCGCTAAAAAGACTTTACAAGCAAAACGTGCTTTAGAAAATATTATTGCATTTAAAGAAGTCTGATTTGCTAAAAAATTTAAAATAAGAACTAGGCTCAGGACCTATTAATCATCTAATAAGTTATATTTTCTGAGCAGTAGCAAGTAATAAGCCTTTATAAGATAGCAAAAAAACTATGCCTTCGTTGTTTTACCTACGAGTTTGAAATAGAGGCTATAGGGCAGCATATTCAGAAATTTAAGTATTAGGCTAAATCTTGTAGGGAAAGAAATTTCAAATTTATTGCTATTCAGCCCTTTTTGAATACGCTCGGACGCTTTTTCAATAGGAACTAAGAAAGGCATTGGGAAGTCATTTTTATCAGTTGCTGGTGTTTTCACAAATCCGGGGCAAATGACTTGTAATTTCATGCCATTACGCTGTGCGTCAAAGCGCAAAGATTCTGCAAAATTAATAAGCCCTGCTTTTGATGCGCCATAAGCACTAGAGGATGGCAATCCGCCATAGCCAGCGACGGAAGAAACAATAGCAATATGGCCTGCTTGCCGCTTAATCATATCGCCAGATATTGCTTCGACACAATTTGCAATACCTAAGACGTTCACATCTAATGTTTTTTTGACGATGCTCGCTTGGAAATTTTCTAAATCCATTGGCAGATAAATGCCCGCATTTAAAATAGCACAATCAATATGCTCATATTTATCAATTATAGCTTTATAGACTATAAGTGTTTGCTCATAAGAAGAAACATCAAGCGGAAAAATATCAATATTATCTTGGTGGCTACCTGCTAGGGCTTTTGTTTTGTCTAATCCCTCTTCAGAGCGCGCACTTGCAAAAACCTTGTGTCCTTGCTTAGCTAGATCAATACTGAGCTGAGCACCAATGCCAGAACTTGCGCCTGTAATCCAATAATGCATAAAAAACCCGTTCTTCATTCATAAGATCTAGCAAGAAAAAAGACGAAGATTAAAAAACTAATATTTTACCACCGGAGATAAGATCTTGCCTAATAATCCGGGCAAACGAACCAAGCCTTCACTGACAGCAAAACAAATACATTCTTCTTCAACTCCAGCAACAGGCTTATGGTCTAATCCTTCATAAGCAATACAAATATCACCTTTTTGATAATGACCAATCCCATCATGAAAGCTTCCCTTTAAAATTAAAGTCAGCTCAACACCCCCTTCATGGGTGTGATGGGGCATAGCTTTGCCGGGTGAAATGCGTAGTAAACGCGCATCCCCTAAATCTTTATGCGCTCGAATTTCACTAAACCCAGCCATTCTTTTCTTCCAATCAGCTTTTTCAAGATCTGACTCAAAGAACGAGCGAATAGCATCGGGGTAAATATTTGCTATCGGTGTGATAGGTTGAAACAAGCTTTGCGCTGGATTGTCTTCTAATACAGGCTTTTCCATTTTGGATGAAAAAATAGCCTCAAGCCCTTTATCCATCCAGCATATATCATCTGATATAATTTCTTCTTCTGATATCGTTTCAATACCATCACAAATAGCCGTTTCACACAATGCAAGAAGATCGTGATTTGCGTCTGTCATCTGCAAATGAGACTGAACAAGCGCTTGTGACGCATAACTAAGCCCGCCCGCTGCATAGGACTGCAACAGCCAAGAAATATCATTATCGTTGTGCATCTCAATATCTTGCATTTTCTCTCAACTCACTAGATAATCACTATACGATTTAAAAATCAAAGCGGATCAATTTTATATGATTTATTACTTCACAAAAATATAAAGCCAAACCATATAAAAATATAGCATTTTTTGCTAGATAAAGATAACAATTAATCGTTAATCCAAGATTGAAAGCGCTAGGATGGTATTGATGAGTGAAATTAAAAATGGCTTACTTGAGTCTGTAGGCAACACACCACTGATTAAACTGAAAAAAGTTTCAGAACAAACAGGCTGTACTATTCTAGGAAAAGCTGAATTTTTAAATCCTGGCCAATCAATAAAAGATCGAGCAGCGCTTTACATCTTACAACAGGCCATGAAATCTGGTGCACTAAAAACTGGCGGTACCGTTGTGGAAGGCACCGCAGGCAATACTGGCATTGGCCTGAGCCTTATTGGTAATGCTTTAGGCTTGAATACTGTTATTGTGATCCCTGAGACACAATCTCAAGAGAAGAAAGACATGATCCGTCTTGCCGGTGCAAAGCTTATTGAAGTCCCTGCAGCACCTTATAAAAATCCAAATAATTATGTTAAATTTTCAGGCAGACTGGCAGAACAGCTTAACGAGCAACTGCCTAATGGTGCCATTTGGGCCAATCAATTTGATAACACGGCTAATAGATTAGCGCATATTGAAACGACAGGCCCTGAAATTTGGCGACAAACAAATGGCAAAATTGATGGCTTTATCTGCGCGGTAGGATCAGGAGGCACCCTTGCTGGCGTTGGCATGTCCTTAAAAGAAAAGAATAAAGACATTACAATTGGATTGGCAGACCCTGAAGGGGCAGCACTTTATCACTATTATACAAATGGAGCGCTTAAATCAGAAGGCTCTTCTATCACTGAAGGCATTGGTCAAGGGCGCATTACGGCAAATTTAGAAAATGCACCAATTGATATCGCCTATCAAATTTCTGACAAAGAAGCTCTGCCTTATGTCTTTGACCTTGTAACAGAAGAAGGGCTTGTCTTAGGCGGTTCAAGCGCTATTAATATTGCTGGTGCTGTTAAACTTGCTGAAAAGCTTGGGCCTGGCCATACAATTGTTACGATTTTATGCGACTATGGAAACCGTTATCAATCAAAATTATTTAATCTTGATTTTTTAAAGTCAAAAGACCTACCTATTCCAAGCTGGTTAGAAGACAGTCCAGTTGATTTTGAATTACCATTTATTGAATAGAGCTAAGGCTAATTATGCGTAATGATATTTTAATTGATGCAGTATCAGTAAAAAACAAGATCGATACAGAAAATGTTATCCTCCTTGATACGAGTTGGCATTTACCAACATCAGATCGCAATGCAAAAATAGATTATGAAAATGGGCATATTGAAAATGCTTATTTCTTTGATATTGATGCTATGAGCCAACCTGATGCCCCCTTCCCTCACACAATGCCAAGCCATGACTGGTTTGCAGAAAAAATGGGATCGCTCGGCTTTAGTGATCAAGATCATTATATTTTATATGATCAAAGCCCCCTTTTTTCTTCAGCCCGTGTATGGTGGATGTTAAAGAATTTTGGCGCCAATAATGTAAAAATTTTAAATGGCGGTTTAAAAGCATGGACTGATGCAGGGTTTTATCTCACCGACCAAGCACCTGCATCACGCAATAAAGTAGAATTTTCACTGAAAAATAAAGAATATAGCTGTATCTATTATCAGGATGTTCATAAAGCGCTTGATCAAGAAAATATTCAAATTTTAGATGCCCGTTCTTCTGGTCGTTTTTCAGGCAGTGCAGATGAACCAAGACCGGGGCTTTCTTCAGGCCATATGCCAGGGGCATTAAATTTGCCTTTTAACGTCTTACTTGATGATAATGGATATATGAAGCCAGCCTCAGAACTGGAAGCTATCATCGCCGATCTTGGTATTTTAAAAACAAATCAAATTATTACGACATGTGGCTCAGGCGTAACAGCAGCTGTTATTTTCCTTGCTTTAACATGCTTAGGCTATAATGATATCAACTTATATGACGGTTCTTGGACAGAATGGGCTAGCACAGAAAAAGCGCCTATTATCAAAGGTTAAGGCCTGTTAATATGGTTTATGATAGACAAGACCATATCGATCATCTTTATGAAACTCACAGCCTCAATAAACAGATTGAAGGTAATGACTGGGCCATATTTATTTTGAATGAGGCTAGCCAATCTTTTATCCATCAGGCAGACCTTCCTACTCTTTTAACAGCTGTCACAGCCATTGAAGCAACATTGCGAAAAAGTCTCAATAAAACAGACTTAGCAACTTTGAAGACAATGATAGATGAATCAAGCCTAAACTTTGAGCTTAAAGATCGTCTTCATATGTTACGCAAATATCGTAATCAATGGGTACATCAAAAACAATTAGCTGAAAAGGCAGATATCACAACAGATATATATCAAATTGAGGTTGAACTGGAAGATATGGCCTATTTTGCCTTAAAATGCGGCTATGAATGCGTTTATTGGCAAGAATAATCACTTTGCCTGCCGTCTTGCTCTTACAATTAATATGACAATAGAAAAAACAAACACATATTCCAAACGAGCGACAATCATTAAGATTGCAGATAATAATATTGTAAATTCTGAATAAACAAGAAAAGGCTCAATATCACTTGATTGTCCGCGCAACAAACCTGCATAGTCTAAGACGCCACCAGAATTTGACACAATTGCCGTTGCATTTAATAGGGCATATTCAAAATTTGCCCCCTCTAATCCATAAATACAAATAAGTAGGATTAGTAAAATAATAAGACTTGTTACAATCATCCAAATACGGCGCATTCTTTGAAGCTCATACCCTTCTTGTGATTGTTTTTTAAGCGCCAAATTGGGGTAGATCATGGATAGCAAATCATTCAAAATTTGTTTTTTTAAAAATAATAATCGCGATAATTTAATCCCGCCTGAAGTAGATATACTAATCCCCCCAATTAAGGAGAGCATGATAACGAGCGGAATAGAAATAAGATGATCTTTATCACCAAAAGAGACATAACCTGTTGAAATAGCTAAAAATATATCACTTATCATTTTTAAAAAATAATTCAGAAAAGAAATCTCATTATCTACTTTAAAGAATGACATAAAAAAGACGATAACAAAGATTGAGATAATGATAGAGCCTATCAACTTTTGTTCTTCTCTAATATTATCTTTACGGTTAGAAGAAAGTGTTATGACCATAATCCATAACATGCCACTGATCGATATTAACATCACTAAGCTACTAAAAAACTGAAAAGCATATTTTGAAATATTAAAATCTGGCGTATAATGCAAAAATAAAGAGCCCGTAGCAGGCAGAACAAAAGCACTTCTAATACCAATAATGAAGTCAGTTGAAATGGTTGAAAAAATAAGAGCGACAGTAAGACTAAAAGCAAAATAAATAACAGCAAGGCGCATAGGAATTACACTTGTTTCAATTCCTTCGCGGGGACGGCTATCTAAACGGCGGTTCAACCTTTTTTCAACAGACCGGTAACGGCGTGAATAGGACAAAACCCAGAAACTTATCAAGGTGAGATAGCCCCCAATCCATTGGCAATAATCATACCAAATTAAAAAACCCTCAGCATTAAACCGCCATGTAGTAGAAAGAGGAATACCAGTTGTTGTTAATGCATTAGTCGAAATAAAAAAGCTTCTGATACCGCTTTCATCTAACATGAAAAAGATGGGAATTGCCATGGTCACGCAAAGCATGAGCCAAACTGAAACAATGAATAAAACGGGGCTTACGCGCAAGATGCGTATAAGGAAATCAGAGAAGGCAAAATAATAAAAGAGGCTAAGTGCGACTAATAAAATTGAACAAAAAAATAAAACAGGAACTTGCCCCGCTGTGTTACTCGCATACATAACAATTGCAATAATACATAAAGCAGCGGCTGAAAGGTTGATTAAAAAAAAGGGGAGCTTTCTTAGTGTAACCACAGTCTTTTCCCTGAGAATGATAGGTCTTTGTTATCAGAAAAATCCATCAAAAATTGCCTAAGCCTAAAAATAATCAATGCCCACTCTAAACATTTTTTCAGCAGCTTCCAACTTTTCAATTTCATAGAACATGATCACTCTGTCCCCCGCTTTAATAATAAAATCTCCTGTTGGTTTGATTATACTACTATCACGAATAATTGCGCCAATTCTTATGCCTTCCATATCCTGAAGCGCCCTTAGCTTTTTGCCAATCATCGGTGTGGTAGGCAAAACCTCAGCTTCTATAATTTCTCCCAAACCATTTTGGAAACTATGGACAGATCGAATACGGCCACGTCTGACATGCTTTAAAACACGGGAAACAGTAACACTTCTAGGATTAACGAATGTATCAATTTTCAACTCATCCACAAGATCATGATAGCCAGGGTTATTCACTAAGCACATAGTGCGCGTGGCGCCGCTTTTTTTTGCTAAAACTGCTGATAAGAGATTAGTCTGATCATCATTTGTCAAAGAAATAAATACATCTACGGCTTTAATATTCGCTTCTTGCAAGATTTCTGGCGAACGAGAATCGCCTTCTATGACAACACTTCGTTGCAATTCACTCGCTGCTTTTAGGGCAATATTGCGATCGCGCTCAAGTATTTTAATTTTAGCGCTTGGACGTCTTATTTCCAATTCAGAAGCAAGATAACGACCGATATTGCCGCCGCCTGCAATGACAATACGAGACCCCTCTTCTTCATCATGCCCAAAAATACTAAGCGTACGTGTCACATGTTCATTATTACACACAACATAGGCAATATCGCCTTCTAGTAACGAATCTGTACTATGGGGAATGAAAAGATGATCCCCTCGGTTAATCCCCACGACAATGGCAGTTAGGTCAGGAAATAGAGTATCTAACTGCCTCAAAGGCGTGTCAATAACTGGGCATTCTTCATCGCAAATAATGGCCATAGCAGCAATTTTTTCATCTGCAAATAACGCAAATTCATTCGCTCCAGGCAACATAAGACGGCGCATAATTTCCTCACCAACTTCAAGCTCAGGTGAGATAATTACGTCAATTGGCAAATTATCTCTCGAGAAAAGCTGTTGCCATTGTTGATCAAGGTAAGATCTAGCGCGAATGCGCGCTAAGCGCGTTGGAATCTCAAATAAAGAATGGCCAATTTGACAAGCCATCATATTTACTTCATCAGATAGGGTAACTGCAATTAATAAATCTGCATTTTCGGCTCCTGCTCGTTCCAAAATATCTGGGTGGGAGCCAAAGCCGACAATACCATTAACATCATATAGCTCTGAAATTGCTTCTACTAGAGCGGGTTGGGTATCAATAACAGTGATATTATGCCCTTCAAGAGCCAATTTTTCAGTAATGCCAAGCCCAACTTGCCCAGCACCACAAATGATAATATCCATATGATGATATACCTATTTAATTCTTTCATAAACATGTAGCAGTTGTTGCGCTAACTTTCAACATAATGCGCATTATAGTATAGAGCAATATTAATTGCTAATACCAAGGCTTTTCAACTTTCTATGCAAGGCGGAGCGTTCCATACCAACAAATTCAGCCGTTTTAGATATATTACCACTAAATCGAGAGATTTGTGCTTTGAGATAATCGCGTTCAAAAGATTCACGCGCCTCACGTAAAGGCAAGGACAAGATTAAAGAAGCACTACCCCCCGATGCTGAGATTTGAGAACTGCCAGCTGTTTCTTGTTTAAGCATATCAAGGGTTATTTCGCTGCTATCACTTGCTAGGATTAAAAGTCGCTCAATCGTATTTCTTAATTGCCTCACATTGCCAGGCCATTGCTCTGCTTGCAGGGCTAAAACAAGCTCATTGCTTAGCGCTTTGGGTGCCATACCTGTTGCTTGTGAAATTTGATAAATGAAATGCTCTGCTAAAATTGGCAAATCATCCATACGGTTGATAAGGCTTGGCACTTGCACAGGCACTACGCTAATTCGATGATAAAGATCGCTTCTAAATGAACCGTCTTTGATCATATTCTCTAAATTTCTACTTGAAGAGGATATAATTCTAACGTCAACCTCTACAGCTGAAGTCCCTCCAACTCGTGTAAAACGCTGTTCGGTTAATACACGCAATATTTTTGATTGCGTTCCAAGGGGCATATCTGAAATTTCATCAAGATATAATGTACCCCCATGGGCAGCTTCTAATGTACCTGTAACCTGCTGATGCGTAATGTCTTTTTCCCGCCCAAATAAAGCTAATTCCATTTTATCAGGTGTAATTGCGGAGGCATTTATTGTTACAAAGGGGGCTTTTGCACGCGTTGAATTTTTATGAACCCAACGGGCAGCGAGCTCTTTGCCAGTACCCGCGGCTCCTGAAATAAGAATCCGCGCATTTGTAGGGGCTATTTTCTGCAATTGCTGCTTAAAAAGAGTGAAGGAATTAGAAATGCCAAGCATTTCATGGGCTTGGTCATCTCGCTTTTTGAGATCAGAAACTTCTCTTTTTAAAGAATTATTTTCTAATGCACGTTCTGCAACCAATAATAAACGGTCAATTTTAAACGGCTTTTCAATATAATCATAGGCGCCATTTTTTACAGCCGTAACCGCTGTTTCAATATTACCATGCCCTGAAATCATCACAACAGGCAAGCTACTATGGATTTGAGTGATTTCTTTGAGAAGTTCAAGACCGTCAAGTCGGCTGCCTTGCATCCAAATATCTAGAAAAATCATTGAGGGTAGTCTTTTTGATATTTGCTCTAAAGCACTATCAGCATCATGAGCTAGACGCGTACTATATCCCTCGTCACTCAATAAGCCTGAAATTAGCTCTCGAATATCTTCTTCATCATCAATAATTAATATATCTGCAGACATGTGCTCTTTCGTTTTTTACCTTGCCTCTTAAGAGGTCTTAAAATATTTAAAATAATATTTACATCTCAACACTAACGCTACTAATTTCTGGGAATAGCAGTTTTACGCAAGCACCATTTGGCTTTGACCCTATAGCAGCATCTAACAATTCAATACTACCCTCATGGTCTTCCATTATTCTAGATACAATTGCAAGTCCTAATCCAGATCCCTTATCACGTGTTGTTACGTAAGGTTCTAATAGTTGATTGCGGTTTTCTGCAGGCCAACCAATGCCAGAGTCTATAATCTCTATTGCACGTCGACCGTCAGCTTGTTCTTGTAATCGCACCAAAAGCTGTGCCTCTTCGGTGCCTAATTCCTTATTGCGCTCAATTGCTTCAAAACCATTTTTCACCAAATTAATAATCATTTGAGAAAAGAGCTGTTCATCAAGCCTTGCATTGAGCACTATATCTGGAATTTCTATATCAAACTTAATGTGTTCAGGCTTTCCAAGCTCTTGCAAGTCTAAAACCTCTCTTAAAACAACAGATATATCCCTAACTTCAAGCTGTGCTTTTGGCATACGAGCAAATGAAGAAAACTCATCAACCATTTGCTGTAAATCACCGACTTGGCGAATAATTGTTTTTGTACATTGGTCAAATACAGTATCATCTTCTGGTACAAGCTTTCTGTAGCGGCGAGATAATCTTTCAGTGGCCAATTGTATCGGTGTGAGGGGGTTTTTAATTTCATGCGCTATTCTTCTTGCCACATCTCCCCATGCGGAACGTTTTTGTGCTTGCATCAAATCAGTTATATCATCAAAAGTGACGATATATTCTCCAGAGCGGCTGCCTCTTGCCCCCAAAATTTGAAATCTAATTCTAAAATGCCGGTCTTCACCTTTCACAAGCACAGGAATACTCAATGTTTGCTGTCTTGTATGCCCCTTTTTAGGTAAGCTCTCTTCAATTTCAGGTATAATATCACTAACGCTCATGCCAATAAGTGTTTTTTTTGCTGAAATTCTTAAGTTTTTATGAGCCATTTCATTAGCTAGGATAATTTTACCATGACTATTACAGCCTAAAACGCCTGAACTTACCCCAGATAGGACGGCTTCTGTAAATTGTCTTCTCTTATTTAACAGAACTGTATTTTGTAAGAGCTGATTTTGCTGATCTCGTATTTCTAAACTCATCGTATTAAATGTATCTGCTAAAAGCGACATATCATCTTCATGGGCATCAACCTCTACCTGTGCACCAAGCTCTCCATCTTTAATGCGAGAAGCTGCCCTGATAAGCTTATGGATTGGAAATACGATGCGCCCTGTTAAGGATAGCCCCAGCCAAACAGCTGAGAAAAGAACCATAAGTACAAGAAGAGAATACATTAAAAAAAATGCAAATTGCTGGAAACGAGAATCCTGCTTAATATTTTTAAATGCATTCAAATCACCATCGACCTGATTAAATAAAGCGCGCGCTTTTGGATTGAGCCTCCTAGTAATCAAAACAACACGATTTTGATTCAAAGATAAAGGTATCAAGGCGCCATATTGACCTTGCGCATCAGCGGTTAGAATAACGACTTGATTATTTTCCAAGGCTTGATTAAGCGCAACAACAGGGGGAGGTCTAAATAAACTGCTATTGTCTGTAGAGGATAAATATAGCGCATTTCCATCATTATCAGTGATGGCAACTGAAGAAAGTGCTCTAATATTAGCTTGTTCGCTTATAAATTGATTGATTTGAGTGTCATTTCGTTCTTCACGATTTAAAAAAAATCTAAGTGATGCCGTTAATCCCACAAGTTCTGCTCTTAAGGCAGAATTTTGTGTAGAAATATATTCTATAGCAATGCTCTCAATAGAGGCAGACAAGCGATCTGCACGCGCACTATAAATTTGACGCGGCCCTTCATTCAATACAATCAACGAGAAGGCAGAAACAATGATTACAGGCACAACAGAAACAAGTGTAAAAAGACTGATGATACGCAAATAAAGATTAGTGGCAGCTTGACGCTCTCGCCTTGCTTTTACTAATCGAAAAATTTGCAGACTAATCAGAAGGCCTAAGACAAAAATAGCAACTAAATTCGCATAGATCGAATATTGTAAGATGATCGTATTATTGCTAAATCGAGACCCCAGTAAAAAGACAAATAAAAATGACGATACCCCAATAAATAGAGAGATCATAAATATGACAGATGAAAATCTTGAAGGCCTGATTTGTCGATCAGCCTTTTCAATTTTCTCGCTTAAAGCAGCCTGTTTTTTAGGACTCAGGGACAAAATAAATCCTCAATTAAAATAATTTCATTTTACAAAATTATGAAGCGCTTATCACAATGCGCTATCCATTATATTTTTGTTGCTTTCATCTCTATATCATGTTCACGAATTTTTTTTCGTAAAGTATTCCTATTAATACCTAAAAGAGAGGATGCTTTAATTTGGTTGCCTTTTGTTGCGGATAGAGCCGCGCTAATTAAAGGCCCTTCTACATCAAAAATAATCTTGTCATATAAACCATCAGGGGGTAATTCTCCCTCATATTGACCAAAATACCAAGCGAGATAATTTTCTGCAGCACTTCTTAAATCAGAAACCTGATTACTCTGCAAAGAAATTTCGGTTTCGATATTCTCTTTTTTTATCTCTTGCAAAATCGTAAGACCAGAAATCTCTTCTTCTGAATGCAACGCAGCCATGCGACGTACTGTATTTTCTAATTCTCTAATATTGCCTGGCCATTCATAGCTTTGCATCTGCTCTATTGCTTCTTTAGAAAATTTCTTGATAGGCAGCCCTTCTTTATAGCATTGAGACAAAAAATGATCCACAAGGTCTGGAATATCTTCAAGGCGTGTTCTAAGCGGTGGGAGGTTGATAGGCACAACATTTAATCTGTAGAATAAATCTTCTCTAAACTGCCCCTTATCAATTCTCTTTTTCAAATCTTGGTGTGTCGCAGCAATAATCCGTACATTTGCTTTAATAGGTGAACGACCACCAACGGTCGTATACTCTCCCTCTTGCAAAACACGTAATAATCTTGTTTGCGCATCAATTGGCATATCGCCAATTTCATCTAAAAAGAGCGTTCCCCCTTCGGCCTGTTCAAAGCGCCCTGCTGATCTTGCTTGAGCGCCAGTGAAAGCTCCTTTTTCATGGCCAAATAATTCTGACTCAATGAGATCTTTTGGAATAGCTGCCATATTTAAAGCAACAAAAGGCCCGTTTTTCCTTTTGCCAAAATCATGAAGCGCTTTAGCAACAAGTTCTTTACCCGTACCACTCTCGCCGTAAATAATAACGGTCAACTCTGTATGCATCAGCTTTGCTAAAGTTCTATAGACATTCTGCATTGCCATAGACCGCCCAACGATAGGCAGCTGATCCTCTTCATCATTTTCGAGTTTTTTCTTTTCCTGCTTTTTCTTGCGCTCTAAAATAGCATTGCCGATAACAGATGTAAGTTCATTTATATCAAACGGCTTTGGTAAATATTCAAAGGCGCCAGCCTCAGAAGCGCGAATAGCAGTCATAACCGTATTTTCCGCACTCATCACAATGAAAGGTAGATTTGGCCGTGCTTCTCGAATTTTTGGTAATACGTTGAATATATTTTCATCAGGCAATACAACATCAGTCAGCAAGACATCACCTATGCCTTGCCCAATCCAGTTCCACAAAGTAGCTATATGGCTTGTTGCTCTTACCGTATAGCCTGCTCTGGTTAGAGACTGATTTAAAACTGTGCGGATTGTTGTGTCATCTTCAACAATTAATACTACCGGTTCACTCATATATCTATCTCATCTTAAAATAATTTTTCTAGGCCTCAGCAATATTATTTATTCTTATACATTGGCATTAAAACAGAAAATTTCGTATAGTTATCATCTCTTTGGCACTCAATAATGCCACCATGATCATCAATAATTTTAGCTACAAGAGCCAGTCCAAGCCCTGTTCCATTTTGTTTAGTTGTCATGAAAGGATCAAATAAAGTTTCTTTAATGGCTTCTGAAAACCCTGAACCATTATCCTTTATTGTTATTTCTAAAGGCAAAGAAACACGCTCATTACTAGCAGGCATTAGAAATTTTATCCCTGGCCTAAAAGCAGTAATGACCTCTATTTGCCCATCCTCACGATTATCATCAATGGCTTCTGATGCGTTTTTTATCAAATTCATAAAAACTTGTATAAGTTGATCCATATCCCCAACCATGTCAGGTAGCGAGGGGTCATAGATTTCTTTAAACGTAACATGAGCGCCAAAGCCAAGCTTTGCGCTATTCACAACACGGTTTAGCACTGCATATATATTAACTGCATCTTGCTTGAGTGGCTTTTGATCATTAAAAACCTGCATTCGATCAACAAGTCCAACAATGCGATCTGCTTCATCTTTAATCATATAGGTGAGTGCTTTATCCTCTGAAGATACAGAATCTTCTAAGAGTTGCGCAGCGCCCCTTATACCAAAAAGAGGGTTTTTTATTTCATGGGCTAATATGCTCGCCATACTCATGACAGAGCGTGCGGCTCCCCTATGATGAAAATGACGGTCAATTTTGTCTGCAATTGTTCTTGGTTGAAGCATCATAACAATATCAGCTCCATGATCATCAATCACATCAACAAATATATCTGTTGCTACGGATGTATTTAGCCGAGGCGAGCGTATCTCAACCTGATGTTCATATATGGGAGAAGATGTCTTACGAACAAGGGAGATTAGATCCATTATAGGACTATCAAAATCAACCAGATCGCTTAATGCATGCTTTATTATTAAGGCGCGACCAATTTCAAAAAAAGTTTCAGCAGCCGTGTTTAAATATACAAGCTTGTTATCGCTATCCAAACAAACGACAGGACGTGGCAAAATATCTAAAATAGAATTTGATAAGCTTTTATCCGTTATTTCTAAAGTACCCATGATATTTCTTCTTACTTTATGCGGCTAATTTTAAATTTTCTAAAGAGAAAATCTCTGAGATATAGAGCCTCACTTTTTGAGGATCATTCTCGCTAAGCAATTTCTTTCGATAGATTGTAAGAGCATTTTCATTTTTCATATAATATGTTTCTAAAAACCAGCCTAAATGCTTTCGCGCATTTCTCACCCCTAGATTAACCCCATAAAATTCCAGCATATCTTCATAATGACAAAGTATAAATTCTGCTGGCTCATATTGTTGATAATCATTTGATATATCGTTAAGATCGTTTTGTATTTGCTTGACAATCCAAGGCTTACCGCAAGCGCCGCGACCAATCATAACACCATCGGCACCTGATTGCTTTAAAGCTGCCTTTGCATCTTCAAGAGATAATATATCTCCGTTAACAAGGGCAGGTAATGGAGTTGATTTTGTCACCTTTTTGACCTTTTCCCAATCTGCCTGCCCTTTGTAAAATTGGCATCGTGTACGACCATGAATAGTGAGCCATGCAATGCCTTCATTATAAGCAATTTTTGCTAATTCATCAGCGTTTAAAGAGTTATCATCCCAGCCAAGTCTCATTTTCAAAGATACAGGCTTATCAGCGCCTTTAACAATGGCTTTGATAATCTCTTGAGCGAGTGGCAAATCACGCATTAAAGCGGAACCAGAAGCCCCTGCTGTTACTTGTTTTGCAGGGCAACCCATATTAATATCAATAACATCTGCTCCATTTGCACAAGCTAGCCGTGCGCCCTCTCCCATCCAGTAAGGCTCCCGTCCCGCCAGCTGAACGATATGCGGTGTGATGCCTGCTGATAAAGCGCGCTGAACACAATCCTTCCGTTCTTTGAGATATTCCGAGCTTGCAACCATTTCTGAAACAACATAATCGACACCAAAATATGCAGCGAGCTTTCTAAATGGCACGTCAGTAATGCCCGATAAAGGCGCCAAAAAGACGGGTGTTGAAACTGAGATTGGAAATGGAAATTTTGCCATATTTTTGAACAATATGTCCTAATTACATACAAGTTGCATAAAAAACTTATCACACAATAGTAGTGCACAAAAAAAAGTCAATTCATTTGACCGCAAAATCATCTTTCCTTGAATTTAATTTAAAAAACTATTTTTTTAAAGATAAATATATGTATATAAAATTAGGGTATAGTCTAGGCTCAGGATCAAATATAGATGGAAAATACGATTGCAATTCTCTTAGCAGCTGGATCTGGCGCTAGATTACCTTTAGAAAAAAATGAAAAAAAGCAATTTCATACTCTAAACAAGCACCCACTTTATCAATGGTCTTTATGCGCTTTTTTAAAAAACCCTAATATTTCACGCGTTATTCTTGTTTGCCCTAAAGCAGACATCAATGCAATACGAGATCAAATTACTCAATCTGAGCTGCCAATACAAGTTCAAAAAGATAAGGTGATCGATATTATATCTGGAGGAGAAACCAGAGCCCATTCAGCTTTCTTAGCGCTGAAGCATATTAAAACATTAAGAGATAGCTTCCTTACAAACACAAAATATATTGCCATTCATGATGCTGCACGGGCTTATCTTACGCAAAAGCTGCTATCTCACTTATTTGAGAATATAGAAGATAATGAATGCGTTATCCCTTCACTGCCCTTAACTGATACCGTAAAACGGATAAATAATGACAATCTTGTATTAGAAACGCCCCCAAGGCAAGAATTAGTCAATGTCCAAACCCCGCAGCTATGCCATTTAAACCCTGCAATAGAAGCCTTTGAAAAAATAGATCTCTTAGACCCAACTCTAACAGATGATGCTTCTATTTTAGAAAAAGCAGGCTATAAGGTGAAATGTATATTAGGTGATAAGAAGTTAATGAAGATAACCTATCCAGGTGATTTTGAGAGAATGGAAGTCATTATGTCTGACTATCCGCTCTTTGAGGATGAATAAAATGAATGCTATGCAATATGAATTTAGAACAGGCAATGGTTATGATGTGCATGCTTTTGAGGAAGGCGCTGCTGTTATATTATGCGGCATCTCAATACCGCATAAATATAAATTAAAAGGCCATTCAGATGCTGATGTTGCGATGCATGCTCTAACCGATGCAATATATGGGGCATTAGCAGATGGGGATATAGGCACCCATTTCCCCCCTTCAGACCCCCAGTGGAAAGGTGCGCCTTCTGATATTTTTTTAAGCCATGCCAATAAGCTAATCATTGAGAGAGAAGGCAAACTTATTCATGCTGATATTACCATCATCTGTGAATATCCAAAAATCTCGCCCCACTGCCTAGCCATGAAAAAACAGTTAAGCGATATATTAAGCTTAGATATGGATCGCATCTCTGTGAAGGCAACAACATCTGAGAAATTAGGCTTTACAGGGAGAGAGGAAGGTATTGCCTCTATTGCAACAGCCACTATTGCCCTTCCCTTTTAAAGTTATATATTAGGGCATCAACCATCTTAAAATTGTTATAAGATAGCTTTACATGTTTTCACAAACCTCCCTTACCCTTGCGCACAATGTCATTACACTGGCTAATCAACATAATATTAAGATCATAACAGCTGAATCATGTACTTCTGGGCTCGTTGCAGCAACATTAACAGCAATCCCTGGGGCGTCAACATGCGTCGAAGGGGGGGTGATCACTTATTCAAATCAACTAAAACAAGATTATCTAGGTGTATTAGAAAATAGCATTATTCAATATGGCGCAGTGAGTGAGCAAGTCGCGCAAGAGATGGCCTTAGGCGCTTTAGCAAACAAGACAAGTAAATATTTATCTATCTCTGTAACAGGCATTGCTGGACCTGGAGGCGGCACAAAAAACAAACCTGTAGGTACAGTCTGCTTTGCAATCGGACATCAAAATAATATAATTATCTCAAAACGCCAATGTTTTAACACAGTTTTTCAGAAAGATGGTCGTGAAGGCGTTAGATCAGAATCAGTAAAATATTGCTTACAAGAGATAATATCTTATTTAAAGTCGCTCTCATTATAAATAATTTGTAAGATTCTTTTATTAAAACCATTAATAGGCACAATTATTTATATATATATACGAATATCTACATCTTAAAAAATATAATATATATTAAATTTCACTATAAATGTTGAGAAATTGACACAATATTTAATAAATTATGACTATGTATCAGAAAAAAGTGAAGTTTAACTTGAAAATATAATAAAACGGCTGCAATGTCGCGCTTAGCAAATAAAAATTAACTATAATAAAGACCCAAGGCTTATCTTATGGCATCGGAAAAATCTCACAATCTGCAAGACACTTTTTTAAATGGTGTTAGAAAAGCAAAAATATCGGTTACAATTTTCTTAGTAAATGGCGTAAAATTACAGGGTATAGTCACTTGGTTTGATAACTTTTGCGTTCTACTTAGACGCGACGGCCACTCTCAACTTGTTTATAAGCATGCAATATCAACAATTATGCCTGCCTCACCTATCCCAACCTTTGAAAATCATGGTGATGAAGAAGAAACTTCTGAATCATGATTTTTACTATCATTGATTTACCTTAACTATATGACAGCTAATACCATAATTATAATTTGCGTAAAAATAAGGAATTATTTTTATGGAGAATGATAAAAGCAATGAAATTAGTCTTGCCTATGGCAAGAAAGAAATTTCGCTTGATGCTGCTCATTTTATCCTCATATGTCCTGAGATATATGAGAGAAATAGCCAAGAAGCTATTTTGCGTACAGCAGAAGAAAAGAAGGAAGAGGCGAGCAGGCTTGTTAATGCTCTAGGTGTTAGTTTGAAATATATATATCAAGCTAACATCAGAAAAGTTAATCCTAAAACTTTTCTTACTGAAGGCCATATAGATAATCTTGCTGAAATTATAGCAGAACATGATGCGCAAGTTGCCGTAGTAGACACAACGATAACACCTGTACAACAACGCAATCTAGAAAAAATACTGAAAATCAAAGTATTGGATCGCACAGGCCTAATTTTGGAAATTTTTGGAGATCGCGCCCTTACCAAAGAAGGGCGTCTACAAGTAGAATTAGCACATTTAATTTATCAAAAAAGTCGTTTAGTTCGCACCTGGACGCATCTTGAAAGGCAAAGGGGTGGTTTAAGCTTCGTTGGTGGCCCCGGTGAAAGCCAGCTAGAATCTGACAGACGACAAATTCAAACAAGAATCTTACAGCTTACTCAACATCTTGAAAAAGTTAGAAAAACACGAGCCTTACATAGAAAAGGACGTGATGCCGTCCCCTTCCCCGTTGTTGCTCTCGTTGGCTATACAAATGCAGGGAAATCTACTTTATTCAATAAACTCTCTGACTCGAGCGTTCTAGCAAAAGACATGCTCTTTGCAACGCTAGATCCAACAGCACGCAAAGTCTGCCTACCTTCAGGTCAAGAAATCATTATGACCGATACAGTAGGCTTTATTTCTAATCTTCCCACACAACTAGTTGAAGCATTCAAAGCGACACTGGAAGAAGTAGAAACTGCAGATATCATCTTGCATGTTAGAGATATGAGCTCATCTGCAAAAGAAGCTGAAAATCAAGATGTCATTTCTATATTAGCTCAATTAGGGATTGATGTGAACGAAGATCATCGTGTCATTGAAGTTTGGAATAAATCAGACGTCTTGTCAGAAGACGAAAGGCAAGCTTTAACAGAACGAATTTCAAAATTAATGAGCACGCGTACGGATTTAATTGCTTCTCCAGCGCCTGTACTTATTTCATCCTTTTTGGGGGATGGATTTGACGTCTTAGAAGACAGGATAGATCAAATTATAGGTCGTGATGACATTCAGATGACAATTACTTTAGCCCCTTCAGAAGGAAAAAAATACGCTTGGCTATGCGAAAGAGCAAACATCATATCAGAAACATTTGATGAAAATTATAATCGTATACTAAACTTGAAGGTGAATAAGAAATTCATAAAACCTTTAGAAGACATTTAAACAATATTTTTGTGTCATAATTTAAATTTTCCAGCCCATTCATACTTTAGAATCATGAGTATTTTATATGCACATATCTACTGCATCTAAAATACGCACGAAACTAGTGCGCCTATTTTATAGGCAACAAATCTAAAATGAAGGCAAAAAAACTTTGCAATAGGAAAATTTAGATTTTTTCTAATAAAAAAGTATAATAAAAACTCAAAAACAGTCTATATTTCGCAAATAAATTACCAAAACTTGCTTGACGCGAGTTTTTTTTTATTCTTGAATGTATGTATTGCATATCAATATGCAATTATATGAAAATTATTCAATTATGTTAAAGGGAAGCAAATGAATAAGTTGATGACAACTGCCATCGCAGGCGTAGCGTTTGGTTTAACAGCTTTTACAGCTAATGCAGCAACATTAGATGATGTTAAAGCTAAAGGTTTTGTACAATGCGGTATCAGCCAAGGTCTACCTGGATTTTCTAATCCTGATTCTGACGGAAACTGGGTTGGTCTAGATGTTGACGTTTGTCGTGCAGTTGCTGCGGCGATCTTCGGTGATTCTGAAGCAGTAAAATATACGCCACTTTCTTCTAAAGAGCGTTTCACTGCACTTCAGTCTGGTGAAGTAGACGTGCTTTCACGTAACACTACTTGGACTATGACGCGTGATGCTAACCTAGGTCTAAACTTTGCTGGCGTTAACTATTATGACGGTCAAGGTTTCATGGTTCGTAAGTCTCTAGGTGTTGCTTCAACACTAGAACTTTCTGGCGCTGCTGTATGTACACAAACAGGTACAACTACAGAACTAAACATCGCTGACTATTTCTTAGAAAATGGCATGGAATATGAAGTTGTAGCGTTTGAAAAAGCTGCAGAAGTTGTTGCTGCATACGATGCTGGTCGTTGTGATGTATACTCAACAGACGCTTCTGGCCTTTATGCTAACCGTCTTCGTTTAACAAACCCAGATGAGCACATGGTTCTACCAGAAATCATTTCTAAAGAGCCTCTTGGACCAGTTGTTCGCCAAGGTGATGACCAGTGGTTCAACATTGTTCGTTGGTCTTTAAACGCAATGATCAATGCTGAAGAAATGGGCATTACATCTGCAAATATCGACAGCAAAATGGGCGGTAAAAACCCTGGTGTTCAGCGTTTCCTAGGCGAAACAGGCACTTTCGGTGAAATGATTGGTGTACCAAGCGATTGGGCTGTAAACATCGTCAAGCAAGTTGGTAACTACGGCGAATCTTTCGACAAGCATGTAGGTCCAGACACACCTCTAGCAATTGCACGTGGTGTAAACGCTCTTTGGTCTAAAGGCGGCATCTTATACGCTGCTCCAATTCGCTAATATATCTTTATACTTGGGCGTGCCATTAGTGCGCCCAAGTTTTTTTATATGTAAGCTTCAATGCCTATATCTAAAGCTTTCTAAATCAGTTTAGTCAATGGTGTGCAGTTATGTCGTCTCCTCAAAACTCCTTCTCATTGCGAAAAATTGTTTATGACCCCAAAATACGAGGTCTATTTTTTCAAACAATATTATTCGCTCTCCTCCTCTATTTTTTCTACTCAATCATCACAAATACGGTTGAAAATCTCCAATCTCGCGGCATCCCAATTGGTTTTGGCTTTCTAGATAATGCTTCAGGGTTTCCAGTTTCATTTAAGCTAATTAGCTATATTACTAGTGATAGCAATGCAAAACTCATTCTTGTTGGTTTATTAAATACTCTTTTTGTCGCTGTTTTAGGCATTATCACAGCAACTATTTTAGGTTTAATTTTTGGCGTTATGCGCCTTTCAAAAAATTCAATAATTTCAGCCATTGCAACAGTCTACATAGAAGTTTTAAGAAATATCCCGTTATTAGTACAAATTCTCTTATTATACTATGGTGTACTCAAGACCTTACCTCTTGCCAAAGATAGCTTATCTTTTTTAGGTATTTTCTTTGCAAACATTAAGGGTATATCAGTTCCAACAATTAGTTTTGGCTCAGCAGAAACACCCTTTATTATTTCTATTATAGTCGCTTTAATAATTATGGTGGCTTTACGATTATGGTCAAGAAAAAGACAAGAAAAGACAGGGCAACAGTTCCCAGCAACTAAAATTGGTTTTGCAATTCTAATAGGGTTGCCTTTGCTGATACTTATAGCTTCTGGTTGGCCTGTAGAAGTTAGCATTCCGGAATTAGGGCGATTTTCTCTCAAAGGCGGCATGACTATCTCCCCTGAGTTTATTGCACTCTATTTAGCGCTCTCTATTTATACATCAGCTTTCATTGCTGAGACTGTTAGAGCGGGAATTATGTCAGTATCTCATGGACAAACTGAAGCATCAGATTCTTTAGGATTACCAAGAAATAAAACGCTAAACTTGATTATCATTCCTCAAGCACTACGCGTCATCATCCCGCCTCTCACAAGTCAATATCTTAACTTAACAAAGAACTCATCATTAGCAGTTGCCATTGGATATACAGATTTATTCGCAAGCGCTGGCGGTGTGTTAAATATTACAGGTCAAGCGCTTGAGCTTATTGCGATAACAATGACATTCTATCTATTATTCAGCTTATTAACTTCTATGTTTATGAACTGGTATAATAGCCGAATTAAATTAGTTGAGCGCTAGGAGTAAATAATGTCAGAATATTTTATTAGAAGCACTATGCTTGACGCTAAACAAGCACCCAAATCTAACGTAGGCATTGTTGGTTGGTTACAAAAAAATGTTTTTTCTTCTCCGCTAAATATAATTCTTACTGTCGTGGGATTATTTGTAAGCTACATGACCATAAAAGCCTTAGCAGACTTTGTATTTTTTAATGCGGTCTTCGATGCTACAAATGGTCAAGAATGTCGCCCCGCAGATGGAGAGCCAGGTGGCGCTTGTTGGTCTTTCATACAAGTGTTTTTCAAACAATATGTTTATGGAAGATATCCAACAGAAGAGCTATGGCGACCTGATATTGTCTTTATATTAGGGGCTGCTTTGTTAATACCTTTACTAATACCTAAGGCACCATTTAAAGCAGTAAATTCCTTCTTATTTTTCGTAATCTACCCATTTTTAACGCTGATACTTTTAAGTGGTGGTGATTTTGTAATAACAGGTTTTTTCATCCCTTTCATTGATCTATTTGGAAAGACACAAGGTAATTTCATATTTGAACTGTCTATAGTAACCGCCCTCATTTGCGCTGCTATTTACTTTTTCGGTAAAAGTGTTGGCGAAGATATGAAGTCAACTATGTTAAGTATCGTAGTAGTTGCCGTAATCATCGCAGTTATTGGTTTGATGCTTTCTTCTAACTTTGGTTTAGAAGTCATTGAGACTGATATATGGGGTGGCTTCTTAGTGACTTTGGTTGTAGCCATTACAGGGATCGTTTTATCTTTACCAATAGGCATTATATTAGCGCTTGGTAGACAGTCTAAACTCCCTGTAATCAAATTTCTTTGTGTTGTTTTCATTGAATTTTGGCGTGGTGTTCCACTAATCACTATTCTGTTTATGGCGCAAAATATGATCCCGCTATTCTTACCTGAAGGTGGCGAAGCAGTTGACAATCTATTAAGAGCCTTAATTGGTGTAACTTTGTTTGCCTCAGCTTACATGGCGGAAGTCGTACGTGGTGGCCTGCAAGCCTTGCCTAAAGGCCAATATGAAGGTGCACAGTCGCTTGGTCTAACC
Organism: Hyphomicrobiales bacterium; assembly: GCA_011524605.1. Lineage (GTDB taxonomy): Bacteria > Pseudomonadota > Alphaproteobacteria > Rhizobiales > WTKA01 > WTKA01. Next base: position 56,364 of record WTKA01000037.1, read on the forward strand.
TACTGGCAAATGATGGTGAAAATTATTCTACCACAAGCCCTAAAGCATGTGATCCCAGGCATTGTGAATACATTCATTGGTCTATTTAAGGATACAACACTTGTTTATATTGTCGGTATTTTTGATCTACTAGGAACAGTTAAAGCAACAATTGAAAATCCTGAATGGATCTTCCCATTACAAGCTATGACAGGCTATGTTTTTGTTGCCTTTGTATTCTTTATCTTCTGTTTTGGAATGTCTCGCTATTCAATCTTTATGGAAAGACATTTGCATACAGGCCATAGTCGATAAAATAGCCCGTGAAAAAATGAACATAATTTTAAATTTAGTAAATTAGGTGAATAAAATGACTGATTTAGCAGTTAAAATGAAAAATGTGAATAAATGGTACGGCCAATTTCATGTTTTACGCGATGTAAACCTAGATGTAAAAAAGCAAGAAAAAATCGTAATCTGCGGCCCTTCTGGTTCAGGTAAATCTACTTTAATCCGTTGTATTAATCGTTTAGAAGAGCATCAGGAAGGCGATATCATCGTCAACGGTACTGAGCTTACAAATGATTTGAAAAAGATTGATGAGATCCGCAAGGACGTAGGTATGGTGTTCCAACACTTTAATCTATTTCCACATCTGACAATTTTGGAAAATTGTACGCTAGCGCCAATTTGGGTAAAGAAAATGCCTAAAGCGGAAGCCGAAGCAATTGCTATGAAATATCTTGAGCGAGTTCGTATTCCAGAACAAGCAAATAAATTCCCTGGTCAGCTTTCAGGTGGTCAACAGCAACGCGTGGCTATTGCTCGTTCTTTATGTATGAACCCTGAAACTATGCTCTTTGATGAGCCTACATCAGCGCTTGATCCTGAGATGATTAAAGAAGTGCTTGAAGTTATGGTTGATCTTGCTAACGAAGGCATGACAATGCTTTGCGTAACCCATGAGATGAATTTTGCACGTCAAGTTGCGGACCGTGTAATTTTCATGGATCAGGGTCAAATTATTGAAGAGAATGAGCCAGAAGCATTCTTCAGCAACCCTCAGCATGAGCGTACAAAACTCTTCTTAAGCCAAATTTTATAATATTAGGCTTTAAACTAGAATAAAGGGCTGGTGTTATTCACCGGCCTTTTTTACTAGTAAAAATCATCTATTCCAATTTTATATTTCATGATATAGAATCTACAAAAGGCACCCGTAGCTCAGCTGGATAGAGCGCTGCCCTCCGAAGGCAGAGGCCACAGGTTCGAATCCTGTCGGGTGCGCCAATATTTTTGCATTTAGAATTATTTGGTACTTATACATTTTATAGCAAAAATCAAATTTTCAACAAATTAGTAATATTTGGATATTCCGGTGAATGATCGCCTTCATGGTTACTCATTCCCGCTTTAGTCAGCGTTCCTCTAGGCGCTACGTAACTATCTATTCTGCGCTCAGGGTTTTCACGCCAAGTGATGTTAAATGCAGCATTTATTGGAAAGAAAAACATAGAATGATATGGCAAATTATCATGAATCCACCAAGCTAGTTCTGTCCAACAAGCAATACCACCGTTATTATTGTATATATCAGCGAACTTAGGCACGACAATAGAGACTGTAGCGCCTAAATTACCTTGGTTATCACGAATATCCCATATATGCCCTGCATAATTACTTTCATTAGAAGCACAGCTGTAGCCTTTTTTATTTTCACGCTGCATTTCATTACAAAATCCATTAACTTCCTTAGATCGATATGCTGATCGAATAGCTATACGGCCAAAGCTATCCTGAAGAGGCTCTAATAAATTTTCGCAAAGTTGCTGCCCAGCTTCGATCAATAAATCTGGATTTTCTGGTATATTTGGAATTCCATGAAAATTACCAACTTCACTGTAAAGAAATTCGCGCATGTAAAAGGACTTGGAAAGTCTAACACGACCTAAATCTTCTAAAGTAGTTATTGATTTAATTGGTCTCATATATCAATTCCTAAAGAGCTTTGAATATTGATAATATATCTATAAAAATCAAAAATTCTATCTTAGTTCTATTACTCAATAAAAAAGGGCTACATAAATAAGCAGCCCTTTCTCGTTATACTATTCAGTGTAGCTTATCAATCTTTTGATTGATTAAAATATTTGAAAAACTCGCTATTCGGTGACAGTAC
>WTKA01000095.1 GCA_011524605.1 Hyphomicrobiales bacterium
GATAAGCAAAGCTATATAGCAATAAGATATTTGGCAATTTTAATTTCTACAAAAATACCATTAATTGAAATTTGTTTTTATACATTCTCATTAAATTTTATATGGAAAACAATTTTAAATTTAAGTTTTATTTACCCTGGATTATAATTTTGAATATTTTCTTATGTTTTACAGCCTACCCTTCATAGGCCGTTTATTTTTTTAGGCTAGCTTTATGGCGTAAATATAGTGAGATATGTATGAATTTAAAAACTGTTCCAGATACCGTTAGAAAAAGCGCGCTTATGATGCGATCTCGCTATATTATGGCGATGTTTATGCTTGTTTTTAGCATTGGGCTTGGCAGTCAATATCTTGTATCTATATTTGTTGAGCGTGAGATGCTTAATAATTTTATATTAGCAGAACAGCAAAAGCTTGATAATGCTATCAGTGATGCTCTTAGCATGAAAAAGCTGATAGAAGTATATAAAGAAGATAATGCTAGCTTTTCACAAATTAAATATTTGATCTTAAATTTAAGAGAAGAAAAACCTGTCACGATTGCTAAGGATAAAGCATATTTTTCAAAAATACCCAATATTTTTAATATATCACAATTACAGGCTGAAGAAGATTTCTTTGAGCAGATGAAAAAAGCGGGCATTCAGCAAAGAATTGATGAAATTAAGGCTGCAAAAGAGATTTTATTTCAGGCTGAAATTCACAATCAAGGCATGACTGATATTGTGCAATATTTAAAAAATTCCGATCTTGAGGCATTGATCTTACAAGAAGAAAGCTTGAAGTCTGTAGTTGATAAATATAAGAAAATTGCTTTGCAGTTTAATGAATATAGTATGGATATTTTTATGATTGCAAATAGAAATATTTATATTTTTTTCGCCTGTATTTCACTCATAATTATTTCACAATGGTTTTTATTTTTCAAACCTTTGTTTAAAACAATTAGCAAGCAGCTAAGTGAAGCCATTTTAAACCAGCAAAAAATGAAAGAGATTGCTTATAAAGATTCTTTAACGCAAATACATAATCGCTTAGGTTTTTATAAGGAATTAGAAAAAAAGTTTGATAAGCGTGACCGTAGTGCAAAAAATGTAAGCGTATTACTTATCGACCTTGATAAATTTAAACCAATAAATGACACCTATGGTCATGATGCTGGGGATAAAATTTTAGTTGAGGTTGCTAAAAGAATTCAATCATCTGTGCGTAAAAGCGATATTGTTGCCCGCTTAGGCGGCGATGAATTTGCAGTTGTCATTTCAGGGCCGAAAACCCCTAAACTTCTTGGGCATTTTATAAAGCGCGTGCATGCGAATATTATGCAGCCGGTGCAATTTAAAAATGTGGAGATTGATGTCGATGGTTCTATCGGCGCTGCTATGTCCCCTTTTCATGGTACAAATGGGCATGAATTATTAAACCTTGCAGATAAGGCAATGTTTTTTGCAAAATCTTCTAAGAAAACAAAAACATGTGTTTATCAAGATGCTTTATATACGGGCAATAAGGTACGCGAATTTTCTCTGGAAGAAATAAAAACGGCTTTTGAGAAGAAAGAATTTTATTTGGTCTATCAGCCGATAATGGATTTATCAGACGGAACTATTTCAGGCTTTGAAGCTTTTATTCGTTGGTTCCACCCAAATTTTGGTTTGGTCTCTCCAAAAGATTTTATCTCAGATATTGAGGCACATGGTCTTTTACGTGAATTAACCTTCTTTGTATTGGGCGAGGCTCTTGTTTTACATAATAACTGGAAAAGGCTAAAAGTTAAGCCTGGTAAAATTGCAGTCAATCTTCCAGAAGTTGTTTTGCAAAAAGATCTTAATCCTATGGAATGGCTTCAAAAAGAGTTGCTCAAAGAAGAATATCAATCTTCTAATATTCATGACTTCTCTTGGTTGTCTCTTGAAATTTCAGAAACAATTTTCCAAAACCGTTCATCAGAACTTATTTACAATAGAATTAATGAGTTTAGAAATTTAGGTGCTTCTATTGTTTTGGATAATTTTGGGATCAATGGTAGTTCAATGCTTCAATTTAAGAATTTTGATTTTGACTGCTTGAAAATAAATTCTATTTTTACAAAAAATGTTGCCTATGACGCAAAGAATGGCGCGATCGTTAGATCATTGATTACATTAGCAACGGCAATGGATATTCAAGTATTAGCTGAAGGCATCGAAACAAAAGAGCAAAGTGAGTGGTTGAAGCTAGCGGGTGCTGAATATGCTCAAGGCTTCTACTATGCAGAGCCCAAAAGTGCATCTCAGGCAACTTTGTTAATCAAAAAGCAAGCTAATGGCGGCCTAGAAAATAATATTGATGCTGTTGCATAAAGTGATAACAATTTTTTGAAAATAAAATGCAAAAAATAAATTGTAAAATATTTATTTCACCTTAGCCTAAAATCATTATTGGGTTTAGGAAGCATTATGCGAAATTATATATTTTTTGTCATTTTTTTCATTTTTACTTTCATAAATGTGCTATCTACTAATGCGCAAAACAGCACTGATGATTTCTCTTTTTTTGCTAACTCTTCTGCTTGGAAAAATACAGATTTTTCTAAATCAATCATAAGCGCTAGTGAGCTTATGTCTGGTGGCCCGCCAAAAGACGGTATTCCTGCAATTGATAATCCGATTTTTCAAAAAGTTGAAACTATACAAGATATTGGGGGGCAAGAGCCTGTCATTGTTTTTGAGCATAATAAAATTGCGCGTGCTTATCCCATAAGAATATTGATGTGGCATGAGATTGTGAATGACAAAATTGAAGATTTCCCCATAGCAGTTACCTATTGTCCATTATGCAATTCGGCAGTCGTGTTTGATCGACAATTTGATGGTCAAATATTAGACTTTGGGGTCTCAGGTTTATTGCGAAATTCTGATCTTGTTATGTATGATAGGCAAAGCCAAAGCTGGTGGCAGCAATTCACAGGCCAGGGCTTAGTTGGCCAATATGCTGGCGAAAATCTTAAAATGTTGCCTTCAACAATTATGGCCTTTGCTGATTTTAAAGAAAAATTTCCAATAGCAGAAGTTCTTGTGCCCAACCATAGCAGCCAGCGTGATTATGGCCGCAATCCTTATGTTGGCTATGATAGCGCTAAAACGCCATTTTTATTTTCAGGAGACTTGCCCAAAGGCATAGAGCCAATGGAAAGGGTTATCTATATTAGAGACCAAAAAGAAGCAATTGCAATAAGTCTGAATTTGCTAAAAGAAAAACAAGTTATGTTGCGCAATGGCTATCAGATATCATGGGAAAAAGGCCTAAACTCTGCATTGGATCACAGGCAAATAAACCAAGGGCGTGACGTTGGTAAAATCAAAGTTGAAAAACAAGATAGCCAAGCCAATTGGAGACCTGCTTTACATGACATTACCTTTGCTTTTGTTGTTCATAGCTTTGACCCTAATGTTGAAATTGAAAAATAAGACAAAAAGCCATGGCCTATTTTGATAGCACCACATATTTACACGATGAATATGTTAAAGAGCTTGAAATTACCAGTAGTTCCTACACTTTTCTTCCTGTTCATAGTGTAAATCTATTGGTGCAGAATAGACTAAATAATCACGTCCTGAGCCTAGGAAAAATTCACAATAGAAATATGTTGTAATTATATTAACAAAAGTATATATCTCAGCTTAGCATATAAAGATATTGACATATGTTGTTATGACGAGTTGAGGAATTGAAGATGAGCAATCGCAGCAATTATATTTTTACTAGTGAATCTGTTTCTGAAGGCCATCCAGATAAGGTCTGCGATCGGATTTCTGATGCTGTGGTTGATGCCTATTTTGCTGAAGATCCATTTTCTCGTGTTGCTGTAGAAACTATGACGACAACGAACCAGATTAGTATTGCTGGTGAGGTACGCGGACCTGATAGTATCAATGCAGAGCGTATTGAAGAGATTGCCAGACAAAGCGTTAAAGCAATTGGCTATGAGCAAGAAGGTTTTCATTGGAAAAATGCTAATGTCGATGTCTATGTGCACCAGCAATCTGCAGATATTGCCCAAGGTGTTGATGCGGGCGAAAATAAAGAAGAAGGTGCGGGCGACCAAGGCATTATGTTTGGTTATGCTTGTAATGAAACCGAAGATTTGATGCCTGCACCAATTTATTATTCGCATAAAATCTTAAAAGATATGGCGCAAGAAAGGCACTCAAACGCAAATTCTATATTTGAGCCAGATGCTAAAAGCCAAGTCACGTTAGAATATAAAGATGGTAAGCCGGTTAGAGCGCTTTCAGTTGTTGTCTCCACTCAGCATATAGAAGGCGTTTCTCAAGAAGAAATTCGTGAAAAAGTACGCCCCTTCGTAGCCAATGTTTTGCCTGAAGGTTGGATGTGTGAAGAAGATAAGTTTTACGTCAATCCAACAGGTCAGTTTATCATTGGCGGCCCGGATGGAGATGCTGGGCTAACAGGGCGAAAAATTATTGTAGATACTTATGGCGGTGCTGCGCCCCATGGTGGCGGCGCATTTTCTGGAAAAGATCCAACAAAAGTAGATCGTTCTGCCGCTTATGCTTCACGCTATCTTGCTAAAAATATTGTGGCTTCGGGCATCGCAGATAAATGCGTTATTCAAGTTTCATATGCTATTGGCGTTTCACAACCACTTTCAATTTATGTTGATATGGGCGGAACTCATCAAGTTGCCCCTGAAAAGGTTGAAGCCCTTATTCCTCAAATTATGGATTTATCGCCTAGAGGTATTCGTGAGCATCTTGAATTAAATAAGCCAATATATGAAAGAACAGCTGCTTATGGCCATTTTGGTCGCAAGCCTGAGGCAGATGGTGGTTTCTCGTGGGAGAGAACAGATTTAGCAGAAAAAATTAAGTCTTATTTCAGTGCATAAAAATTATCCAAATTCAAATCCAGAACGCTTGAGAAGTTTTGGTAGAAGAAAGACCCATGGCCTTTCTGATATTCAAGAAGAACAGCTAGCATTAACATTAGATCAAATTGGCGTGCCGCAAAATATTGATTTGACCTCGTGGATTGATGATAAGAAGCAAAGCTATCATGGCATTGGTTTAGAAATTGGTTTTGGTGATGGGGAGCATTTTGTGGCTCGTGCCAAAGAATTTCCTGATATATTTTGGATCGGTTGCGAGCCTTTTATCAATGGAATTGTAAAGGTTGCTGATCCCTATCAATCTGGAGAAATTCCGAACATTGCTTTGCACGCAGATGATGCACGCATGATATTAGATCATTTGCCTGATCAGTGTTTAAGCCGAGCTGCTATTCTTTATCCCGACCCATGGCATAAAAATAAACATCATAAAAGGCGTATTGTTAACCCTTATCTGATTAAAACATTGAATCGTATATGCATGCCAAATGCTATGGTGCAAATTGCAAGCGATATTCCAAATTATATTAATTGGACACTTGATCATTTTAAAAAAGAAGTTGGCTTTAAACTCATAAGTGATACGCCAGAAAAAAGACAAGAAGCTTTTTCCACATGGCCCGGTACTAAATATGAGAAAAAGGCTATTCGTGAAGGGCGCACCCCGCAATATCTAACCTATATCAAGATTTGAGCCTACTGACCTGCAAGAAAAAAATGCCAAACGCCATGTTTGTCAATGCCAAGTTTGAAAAAAGAATAATGCCCTAAATCGAGCATATCTTGATATTCTCCAGCGGTAAGAATACGAAAAAGTTCGACCATTTGCTGTGGAGTTAAATCTTGGGGTGGAATCTCTGAGAGATAAGGCCAGATATAAAGCTCATCTTCTGTCCCTTTATTTCTTATTGCATAGCCACTTGATAGGATATCTAAAATGATTGCTAATATTTCTCGCCCCTCTCCATCGCCTGAAAAGTCTTTCCAATAAGTTAAGGGCTCTTTTTGCCCATGGGCAAGAGAGAATGAAAATCGCTCTTTTTTACTTAGTAAAGGGAGTAGAGCATCGATCTGCCCTTGTTTTGCAGCTTCTATAATTTGTTTTATTTTAAGGGAAATAGGATCAGGCAAATTACCACCCATGGGGACTAGCATCACATCATTCGTCTCGCCAAATATATCAATGTCGGTAAAGCGAGGCTTTGCTTGAAAAGAAGAAAAAGAAGGGGGGGCTGCAGGGTTGCTTTTCAGAATATCTGCTTCTGATTTTATATCATCTTGCCTTGCCGCCTGCGCTATAGCCACAAAAATAAAAAATAATGAAATTTTTAAACAAACATAAAAGGTTTTTATCATATTCTCAGTCATAACAAAGACATATCTCACATATATGATGTGAGCTAAGCAAGAGATAGATTTATGATATCGCTTTTATACGTAAATGCATAGAAAAATTTATGAAATTTAATATTTCAGATTTTTACAATAGCATTTTTCAGTATGAAGCATATATAAGGCCTATCTAAATTGGGGTTATATTTGCATATCAAAGTGCAAAGCATACATGGATAAGCTATTGATTTCATATCATCTTATATTTTCTGGTATTCTTATAGGCATAGCAACATCCGCCCCTGTTGGTGGAGCGAATATATTATGTCTCAATAGAGCTGTTCATTATGGTTTTCTTGCTGCGCTTAGTGTTGGGCTTGGCGCTTTGGTTGCGGACATGATTTTAGCAGCTTCCTTTGCCTTTGGTCTATCTGCGATCCATCAGCTTATAAATGCTTATGAACTACATATCACAATTGTTGGCGCGATAATTTTGTTGCTTTTTGGGATAAAAATATTTTTTTCAAAGCCTAATCAAAGCAATGAAAAAGCTAAATTGGGTCATGCGCAAGACCAACAAACGCCTGTGAAAAAAAATAATTTCTTTTCTCTTCTCAGAGAGTTTGGCCTTGCCTTTTTTATGACAATGACAAATCCAGGAGCAATTTTAGCATTTACAGGTATTGTTGCTGGGGCAAATAGCTTGCTACAGGATGGCAATCAAATAGCGAATAATATTAGCTTTATTATCGGCATTGGCCTAGGATCTTTATTATGGTGGGCAAGCATTTCTTTTGCAGCTTCCGCGTCAAGAAAATGGCTTACTGCCATTTGGCTTACGCGCATTCATAAAGGATCTGGCATTTTACTCATTATATTCGGTGCTTTTTTAATCGCGAGCCTTTTTAATATTGGCTTTAATATTCAAGACTTATCCGTTTCGAATATAATGACAATGAATACGCAAAGGGTCAATTAATACTTTTAACTCAAACCCACTTTTAACTTAAGCGCAATGGGTACCACATATTTACACGATGGATATGTCACAAAAGCTTGAAATTACCAGTAGCAACTGCGCTTTCTTGTCCGTTTTTAGGGTGAATCTGTTGGTGTAGAATGGACTAAATAATCATGTCCTGAACTTAAGCTTTTAAGTCGATATGTTGAGGCGATAGCCACCTGCTTCAGTAACCAAAATGCGCGATTGGGAAGGTTTTTCTTCTAATTTTTGACGCAGTCTATAAATATGTGTTTCGAGTGTATGCGTGGTTACACCAGAATTATAACCCCACACTTCATGTAATAAGATATCTCTGGAAACAACTTTCTCACCATTACGATATAAAAATTTTAAGATTGAGCATTCTTTTTCTGTTAATCTAATTTTTGTTCCATCATCTGTCGTTATCTGTTTCAAAGCGGGCTGAAATTGATAGTTGCATATGGAAAAAATAGCGTCTTCTGAAAATTCATGCTGGCGTAGATGTGCTCTAATACGAGCAAGTAAGACGGCAAATCGAAAAGGCTTATTCACATAATCATTTGCCCCTGCTTCTAACCCAAGTATGATATCAGAATCTGCATCATGAGCTGTGAGCATTATAACCGGGCCGTTATAATTATTTCGCCTCATCATTTTACAGGCTTCGCGTCCATCCATATCAGGGAGGCCAACATCTAATAAAATTAAATCATATCGATTTGCTTTTGCTTCATTGATGCCATCCATTGCATTAGAGCAAGGCACACAGGAAAAATCTTCATGCATCTCAAATTGTTCAATTAAATTGTCTCTTAAAAGTGTATCATCATCAATTACGAGTAATTTTTTTTGCGCCATTCTCATTCCCTTTAGATTTTTGAAAGCTACTCATTTAGATGTCAGAGCTTTTTTGATCGTTACACTTTTTTCTGACTATTATATTTTGATCATTTAATTTGATATCTAGAGCATTGCTCATTCATTTAGAACCAAAACTTACTGTTTCTCAAATAGTAAGCTGTTGTTGCTAAACACATTTTTTCTCTTTCTTTATTTTTGATAAAAACCGAGATATTCTAATTAAAACACAGCTATCAAATGAATTCAATTTTTGCCTTACAATAATCGTCAATTTATTTAATATGCAAATATTACTAAAAACGCTAATCACGATAATGAGAAAAAAGGCAATATTATGAAAACCGATATGTTGCAAATACTGAAAGAAGCTGAAAACAACCAATCTGCAGCACTTGATAGGCTTTTTGAACTGTTAAAGCTAAAATCGATTTCTACTGATCCATGCTATCATGAAGCATGTGTTGCAACAGCTGATTTTCTTGTTGATGATTTAAAGGTGATCGGTTTTGAAGCTGAGCGCATTGATAGTGAAGGCAAGCCTTTTATATTTGCCGAGTGGATTATTGATCAAAAAAAGCCAACCGTTTTATTTTATGGCCATTATGATGTTCAACCCGTAGACCCAATAGAGCTATGGGAAAGTGACCCTTTTTCTCCTTACATTAAACAGAATGACAAGAATGGTGATATTATTATTGCCAGAGGTGCTGCTGACGACAAAGGTCAGCTGATGACTTTTATTGAGGCGTGCCGTTCTATTGTAGCTGTCACAGGAGAGCTGCCCATCAATGTCAAAATTATTTTAGAGGGCGAAGAAGAAAGTGGCAGCCCTTCTCTACCAGCTTTTTTGCATGAATATGGGCATAAATTAACGGCTGATATTGCTCTCGTCTGTGATACAAATATGTGGGACGCTCAAACGCCTGCACTGATTACTATGCTGAGGGGTATGGTGACAATGGAAATTAAGGTAACAGCAGCCGATCGAGATTTGCACTCAGGTTATTATGGCGGTGCTGCGCGTAATCCATTACATATTCTTACAAAAGCTTTATCTGGCCTACATGATGAGAATGGACATGTGTTAGTTGAAGGCTTTTATGATGGGGTCGAAGAGATTGAGCCTAGTCAATTAGAGCAATGGAAAGCATTGAACCTAACAGCTGAGAAATTTCTAAATCCGATTGGCTTGAATAGTCCTGCAGGGGAAAAAAATCGTTTGATTTTAGAACAAATATGGTCGCGCCCCACATGCGAAATTAATGGTTTGATTGGTGGTTATACAGGGGAAGGTTTTAAGACGGTTATTCCAAGTCAAGCGACAGCAAAGCTATCTTGCCGGCTCGTGCCAAACCAAGATCCAGATAAAGTTATTTCTGCAATCAAAGCGCATTTTAAAAGCTATTTGCCCCAGGATTGCTCTATAGAATTTATTTTATTTGGTGCTAATAAAGCGATCGCCCAGAGGGTTGATACCCCCTTTATTAAGGCTGCAAGTGATGCTTTGAAGCAAGAATGGGGCAAAGATCCTGTTGTTGCAGGCTGCGGTGGGTCAATACCAATTGTTGGTGATTTTAAAGAAAAATTAGGTTTGGATAGTCTGCTAATTGGGTTCGGGTTAGAAGATGATTGCATTCATTCTCCGAATGAAAAATACAATCTTTCCTCTTTCCAAAAAGGGCAAAATTCTTGGATTAGAATTTTATACGCCCTTTAAAGTAGGTCACATTTATTATTGATAGTGACTTATAGCGCCAACTGAAAGAAGAAAATCCTCGATTTTTTCGCTTGTTATTAGATTTGAAAATTCAATACCAGCATGTGTATCTGTTGACCAGATTACATTTGCTCTCAATGTATTTTCAGAAAAATCTGTCAATGTAACCTGAGATTGACTTGTCATACCATCAGGCTTTGAGATTCTGGCACCACTTTCAGAAATATCCAGTATTTTAACTCTCTCCACCATGCCATCAATATTGATGTTAATCATTTTATTGACAGGACGACGTATATGTCTTCTTCTATCTTCGCTATCACTGTCCCATTCTTCTAAAAATTCAGAAAAACAAGAGTGTAGTTCAGTGATTTTACTGTCGAGAGCTTCAATGGCATCACCAATTTTTTCCGTTGATTTTGCATTAATATTCACTAACTCAATCAGCTGTTTCGTATTTTCTTCAGCAACTTCCATGTCATTAACATAAGAACGGAAAGAATTGTCAATACTGTCTTGGTTTTTAGTTTGTAAAGCAACACTTGAATTTAGCTCGCTTGCAGCCCCTAGCATGCTTGTGATATGACCGCTGATAGAATGAATTGCTTGATGCGTATCATCTGTGTTGTCAACCATTTCCACAACATGTGCTTGTATACTTCCAGCTGATTCGCCAGCGCGTTTTGCTAGGTTTTTTACTTCTTGAGCAACAACAGCAAATCCAGAATTATTGCCGCCTGAGCTTATAGCCTCGATAGCTGCATTGAGCGCAAGCAAGTTAGTCTGTGCTGCAATACGGCCGATTTGGTCAACAATTGTGCGGATATCATCTGCGCCATTTTTAAGGGAGTTTACACCTGATTTTGCGTGTTCTGCCATGTCGATCGATGAAGAAGATATATTCTGGATGTTATTCATCATATGTTGTGTTTGGCTGAGTACATCCCTAGCAGAGCTATGATATTCAGTGATAGTATGAATGCTTTCACGACTGCGATGCATAAGAGAAGATGTGTTTTGGGCTCTGAAAAAAGCATCATTTGCAGTTCTGCTGAGTTCTGCCATTGTTTCGGTTAAATTATCGCGCAAACTAAACATTGTGGTGAAGGATGATATAACGTCTTTTGAAAAAGCAGTTGTTACCGTATCTATATTGCTATTGCGAGCTCTGTCATATTCATAATTTTTGTTTGTTAAATTGGTGATATCATCATTTTCATTCATCAATTCATCAATCAAAGCAATTAGCTCAAAGTTATCTTTAGGCTCGCCTCTTTCAGCTATTCTACTTTGTAGCTGTGATAGAGAGGTGAGTTGTTTTTTGAAGTTATGCAATTCTTGGCTTGACTTACCGACAGCTTTGATTAATATAGTAATGATTATAGCAGTTGCAAAAACTGCAGCTACAACAGCGAAAATATTCACACTGATATTGTTAGAGCTTTCGTCTGGTACAATTATAAAATTCAATGAACCAGCAATTATTAGTCCTAAGACACCCCAAATGACGATTTTATTTTTTTCCACGATATACCGCTTATTTTAAAAATATTATGTACAATAAGTTAGTATAATCAAGTTAATTATAAGTTATCTTTATGAATATTTTCGCTTCTCAAAATAAATATATTCCATGCAATGATTGAGTGTTTTATCTCTTAATAGCGCATATTAATATATTTTTTTTAATATAAAGCTTTTCAATTGCATTATATTTAGGCTATTGAATAGCGTGATTATGTTTTAGCCTAGTCTCAGGACATGATTATTTTGTTTAATTCTGTTTGAATTAAAACTATTAAATGGATAAAAATAAAGCGAAAGAATAGCGTTGTTATTGTTGTAACTTTATTTTTGACAAATGATGCTTTTAACTCAAACCCACTTTTAAATTAAATGGGCACCATATATTAACACTATGAATATGTCGAAAAAACTTGAAATTACCAGTAGTAACTGCACTTTCTTGTCCGTTCATAGTATAAATTTATTTGTGCAGAATGGACTAAATAATCAAGTGCTGAGCCTGGTATCTATTGAATTTTGAAATAGTTTAAAGGAATTCATTCAGTGATAATTGAAAAGAAATTTAAAAAAATATTGATTGCTAACCGAGGCGAAATTGCTATTCGTATTATGAGAGCAGCTAATGAGCTGGGCCTTAAAACCGTAGCGGTATATGCTGAAGAGGATAAGCTCGGTTTGCATCGTTTCAAAGCTGATGAGGCTTATATCATAGGGGAAGGCCTTGGGCCTGTAGCGGCATATCTTGAAATTTCTGAAATTATCCGTGTGGCTAAAATGGCTGGCGCAGATGCGATACATCCTGGTTATGGTCTTTTATCAGAAAACCCAGATTTTGTAGATGCCTGCGTTGCTAATGATATCACATTCATTGGGCCAAAAGCTGAGACAATGCGTGCCTTAGGAGATAAGGCTAGTGCTCGCCGGGTTGCCATTGAAGCGGGTGTGCCTGTGATTCCAGCAACAAATGTGCTTGGCGATGACATGCAAGCGGTCGCAAAAGAGGCTGGTGAGATTGGCTACCCCCTTATGCTAAAAGCTTCTTGGGGCGGGGGTGGACGCGGTATGCGCCCTATTTATAGTGAAGACGAAATCGCTGAAAAAGTCCTTGAGGGCCGTCGGGAAGCGGAAGCTGCCTTTGGTAATGGTGAGGGTTATCTTGAAAAAATGATCACCAAGGCTCGCCATGTTGAAGTGCAAATATTAGGTGATCAACATGGTGAAATTTATCACCTTTGGGAGCGAGATTGTTCTGTTCAAAGGCGAAACCAAAAAGTTGTAGAACGTGCGCCAGCCCCTTATTTATCGCAAGAACAAAGGGAAGCGCTTTGTCAATTAGGCCATAAAATTTGTTCTCACGTTGGTTATATTGGCGCTGGTACTGTCGAATTTTTGATGGATATGGATAGCCAAGAGTTTTATTTTATCGAAGTCAATCCACGTGTTCAGGTGGAGCATACAGTTACAGAAGAAGTAACAGGCATTGATATTGTTCAGGCGCAAATAAAAATTGCACAAGGGCAAAAAATTGCCGAAGCAACAGGTAAAGCTTCACAAGATGATGTTAAACTCAATGGGCATGCCTTGCAAACAAGGATTACAACAGAAGATCCGCAAAATAATTTCATTCCAGACTATGGCCGCATCACGGCTTATAGAACTGCAACAGGCATGGGTATTCGCCTAGATGGCGGCACTGCTTATGCTGGCGGTGTGATCACGCGTTATTATGATTCTTTACTTGTAAAGGTAACTGCATGGGCTCAAACTCCAGAAGCTGCCATTGCGCGTATGGATCGCGCCTTAAGAGAGTTTAGAATTCGCGGCGTTTCTACAAATATTGCTTTTGTGGAAAATTTATTAAAGCATGAAACTTTCTTATCAAATGAATATACGACAAAATTCATTGATGATACGCCTGATTTGTTTGAGTTTGAGCAAAGACGCGATAGGGGGACAAAAGTCCTTACTTATATCGCTGATATCACAGTGAATAAACATCCTGAAACTGTTGATAGGGCTGAGCCTGCTCATGGTAGTAAAGAGATCAAAGTGCCTCACACAACAGGCAATATCTTGCCGGGGACAAAAAATATATTAGATGAAAAAGGCCCTCAAGCTGTTGCTGATTGGATGAAAGAGCAAAAGCAGCTGTTAATTACCGATACGACGATGCGTGATGGTCACCAAAGTTTGCTTGCTACGCGCATGCGCTCTATTGATATGATTAAAATTGCGCCTGCTTATGCTGAAAATTTACCAAGTCTTTTCAGTGTAGAATGCTGGGGCGGGGCTACATTTGATGTTGCTTATCGTTTCTTACAAGAATGTCCTTGGCAGCGCCTGCGTGATTTAAGAACGGCAATGCCAAATGTTATGACGCAGATGCTTCTTAGAGCTTCAAATGGGGTTGGCTATACAAATTATCCAGATAATGTTGTTGAATTTTTTGTGAAACAAGCAGCCGAAACTGGCGTTGATGTTTTCCGCGTATTTGATAGCTTAAATTGGGTTGAAAATATGCGTGTTGCTATGGATGCTGTCATAGAGAATAATAAGGTCTGTGAAGCAACTATTTGTTATACTGGCGATATTTTAAATCCAGATCGTTCAAAATATGATCTAAAATATTATGTGAATATGGCTAAGGAGCTGCAAGCGGCCGGTGCACATGTTTTAGGTTTGAAGGATATGGCAGGCTTATTAAAACCAGCTGCCGCTAAGGTGCTAATTAAAGCCTTGAAAGAAGAGGTTGGTTTGCCAATTCATTTCCATACTCATGATACGGCTGGCGTTGCTGTGGCAACTATTTTAGCAGCGAGTGAGGCTGGTGTTGATGCGGTTGATTGTGCGATGGATGCTTTCTCAGGCGGCACAAGCCAAGCAACACTTGGGACAGTCGTTGAATCCCTAGCGCATACAGAGCGGGAAACAAGTCTGGATATTGAAAAAATTAGAGAAATTTCTAATTACTGGGAAACTGTTCGCCATCAATATACCGCTTTTGAAAGCGGGCTGGCTTCACCTGCATCAGAGGTCTATCTTCATGAGATGCCAGGCGGGCAATTCACAAATCTTAAGGCGCAAGCTCGATCACTTGGCCTTGAGGAACGCTGGTCAGAAGTGGCGCAAACCTATGCAGATGTGAACCAAATGTTTGGGGATATTGTTAAGGTTACACCGTCTTCAAAAGTAGTTGGTGATATGGCTTTAATGATGGTAAGCCAAAACCTTACTCGCGAGCAAGTGGAAGACCCAACTACTGATGTTGCTTTCCCTGATAGTGTTGTTGATATGATGAGCGGTAATTTAGGTCAGCCTCCTGGAGGTTTCCCGAATATAATCCTTGAGAAAGTTTTAAAGGGCGAAGAGCCTGATCTTGAGCGTCCCGGTAAACGATTAGAAGCAATCGACTTTGAAGCTGTGCGCGCAGAAGTGAGTGCAAAACTTGAAGGCGTTCAAATTGATGATGAAGATCTAAATGGCTATTTAATGTATCCAAAAGTTTTCACAGATTATATGGAAAGACATCAGCAATATGGTCCTGTGAGAAGCTTGCCAACTCATACTTTCTTTTACGGAATGAAGCCAGGAGAGCAAATTTCTGCTGAGATTGATCCTGGTAAAAGGCTTGAAATCCGTCTGCAAGCGATCGGTGAAACCAATGATGAGGGAGAGGTCAAGGTCTTCTTTGAATTAAATGGCCAACCCCGTGTTATCCGTGTGCCTAATAGGCTCGTAAAATCTGCTACAGCAGCGCGTCCAAAAGCAGTTGAAGGCAATGAAGATCACATTGGTGCGCCAATGCCAGGTGTCGTTGCATCAATAGCTGTCAGTCAAGGTCAAAAAGTAAGCGCTGGCGATCTTCTTGTTACGATTGAAGCAATGAAGATGGAAACAGGCATTCATGCAGAAAAAGATGGGATGGTGAAAGCTGTTCATGTGCATCCAGGCTCTCAAATTGATGCTAAAGACCTTATGATTGAGCTTGATTCTTAAGGTGATGATATAAATGATCAAAGCTAGCCTTTAATAGATTGGTTTATTTTTGCACCTGCTTATTTCTGATATAAAGATGCATAAAATATAATGGTTTTAAGGCTAACTTATTGCACGAAATTTGGTCTATTTTAACTAATAACATAGCTATAGGCAGGGAAGCGGATTGACCTTCTCTGCCTTTATGTTATGGTGTCAGCAACATAAGATAAGGCTCTGATATAAATATATTATGCCTTACGAGAGATAGGAGCTAGCATGGCCAGCCGTTTAAGTCGGCGCGGTCGTACTGCAAAGGGCACACAGAAACATAGACTTAAAGCTATTAGCAAAAATAGGGGTAAAGAAGACACAGGGAATTTTGAAAAAGTTGTTCCATTTCACTCAGGTGAACAGCCTAATTCTCTTGGAAATCATAATCACTTAGAAAGTCAAGCCAGCCTTGAGCATACGCGCGCGTTGGATATAACACGTGATGAACAACAACCTAATCTGCATGATTTTAAGGAAAATCATCAGGTTATTGGCAAAAGCTATAAGAGCGCTTACCCTGTAAATGGGCGTATGGCGACAGCACCTATATATGGCGCGTTAGATCTTGGAACAAATAACTGCCGTCTTCTGCTTGCTTCCCCCACAAGGCATTCTTATCGTGTAAGAGACTCCTTTTCCAAAATAGTGCGATTAGGGGAAGGGCTTGGTGAATCGGGTAAACTATCTGATCAAGCAATGGATAGAGCGATTGATGCTCTGAAAATATGCCAAGAAAAATTGGCAAGTTATGAGGTCAATAGGTTTAGGCTTATAGCAACACAGGCTTGTCGTTTTGCCGGAAATGGCAATATATTTATTGATCGTGTTAAGAATGAAACAGGCCTGAATATTGAAATTATTGATCAAGAAACAGAGGCAAAACTTGCTGTTGCAGGCTGCTCATCTTTAATTGATTGGGACACGAGCGGCACTGTTGTTTTTGATGTAGGCGGGGGTAGCTCTGAAATTGTTTGGATTGATCATTCCCAAGTTATAGAGCAGAATGTAAAAAATACACACAAGCTTATTTCATCATGGATTTCATTGCCAATTGGTGTTGTCACTCTTAGTGAAAAATATCGAGGTAAATATGCAAAGCATGACGATTTTGAGCAAATGGTGGCAGCCTCTATAGACCATATTCATCAATTTACAGCCTATCAACATATTCAGCATATGGCAGAACGCAAAGAGGTGACCCTCTTAGGTACGTCTGGTACGGTTACAACAATAGCTGGCGTGTTTTTGAATTTAAAGCGTTATGAAAGAAGAAGAATTGACGGGATATGGCTTAACCGTGGTGAAGTTCGTCGTATTAGCCAATCTATTTTAGACATGAGTTATGAAGAGCGATGTAGTCATCCTTGTATTGGAGTGGATAGGGCTGATTTAGTGATTTCAGGCTGCGCTATTGTTGAAGCGATGCTTCGGGCCTGGAATATAGAGCGCATTCGTGTTGCTGATCGTGGTTTGCGGGAAGGTATATTATTGTCATTAATGGCGGAAGATGATGCATGGGCTTCTTTCCAGCGTCCTCAGCGTCCAAAGCGTCTTGGTCAAAAAAAGCGATAATAGCTATTGTATTTCCCTAAAAATAAGCCATAAATAGCTTTAATATATTCAATAATATGCATAGGCATTTCTTATGGCGAAAGCGACAAAAGGCACATCAGGTTCTGGCAAGCGTAGAGATGCGCACATTAAGGTGAAAACGGCTAAGGGTCGCAAAATTTCATCAACCCTTTGGCTTGAGCGCCAGTTAAACGACCCTTATGTGCAACAAGCAAAGGCTGATGGTTTCCGTTCGCGCTCAGCTTATAAGCTCAAAGAAATTGATGATGCCCATAATTTAATGTCTTCTGGCATGGGTATTATTGATTTAGGGGCCGCGCCGGGGGGCTGGTCACAATATGCTGCGCAAAAAGTAAAGGCCATGGAAAGCGACGGCTTTGTTGTTGGGATGGATTTACATACGGTAGACCCTATTCCAGGTGCGATCTTATTTAAAAAAGATTTTACCGAGGAAGATGCACCTTCAATGATTTTAGAAGCGATTAATAACCGCCCAGTCCATGGCGTAATTTCTGATATGGCACCCCATGCAACAGGGCATCGACAAACAGATCATTTGCAAATCATGGGTCTATGTGAAATGGCGCTTGAATTTGCTTTTGAGATATTAACACCCGATAGTTTTTTTCTCGCCAAGACCTTGCAAGGCGGCACTGAGACAGCTTTGCTAACCCAGCTTAAACAGAATTTTACGAAGGTTCGTCACGTTAAGCCCCCTTCTTCACGTGCTGACAGCCGAGAATATTTCGTATTGGCCACAGGATTTAAAGGATAATGCTATGAGAATTGCTGTGCAAATGGACCCTATTGAAGATTTTATCATTCAAGGAGACACGACATTTGCCCTTATGTTGGCAGCGCAAGATAGAGGTTATGAGGTTTCTTACTATTTGCCCGACAGCCTTGCTTTAACAGAAGAGGGATTAACAGCTTTTGTTTATCCTGTTTATGTCCGTGATGAAGTGGGTAATCACGCCGATATTGGCGAGGGGAAGCGTGTTTCTTTAAAAGACTATGATGTTATCCTGCTTAGGCAAGACCCGCCTTTTGATATGCATTATATTACATCAACGCATTTGCTCGAGCATGTGCACCCTTCAACATTAGTGGTTAATGATCCTGTTCATGTGCGCAATGCCCCTGAAAAATTACTGATTACAAAGTTTAAAAATCTACTGCCGCCTACCTTGATTACAAAAGATTTGGAAATGGTGAAGTCTTTCCGTGAGCAGTATAAAGATATTATTATCAAACCGCTTTATGGCAATGGTGGGGCTGGGGTATTTCGTCTTAAAGAGGGAGATAATAACCTTTATTCTCTGCATGAAATATTTACACAAATGTGGCGCGAACCCTTTATGGTACAACAATACCGCCCCGAAGTGCGGGAAGGTGACAAGCGTATTTTGCTCATAGACGGCGAGCCTGTTGGCGCGATTAATAGACGTCCGCAAGCCGATGAAGTGCGTTCTAATATGCATGTGGGCGGCACGGCGGAAGCTGTTGATATCACACTGAGAGAGTTAGAAATGTGTAGCCAAATCGGCCCTTATCTCAAAGAACATGGTTTAACTTTGGTGGGTATTGATGTGATTGGTGATTTTATGACTGAGATCAATGTCACCTCTCCAACAGGGGTGAGAGAAGTCAAAAAATTTGGCGGCGCTGATGTCGCTAGTCTATTTTGGGACGCTGTTAGCGCGAGACTAAAATAATTTTTGCTATTTATTTAATGATGCTCTTCGACT
>WTKA01000019.1 GCA_011524605.1 Hyphomicrobiales bacterium
GGCGTGCGCGTTGGGTATAGGCTTAAAGGTGAGCAATTACGTGCCCTATTAGCTTTAATTGTGTTGGCTGTATGCTCTCGCTTATTATTTGATCTTTTAATTGAGCCAAGAGAACTCTTCTCCATTTCTTTTGGAGGATTTCACTAATGTTTTCTCAGATAAGAAATATTATTAAATTTATTATTCTTGTCCTTGGCGTTTTTAGCATCACGTCGCCTGCAAAAGCAGATGAGGGCATTAAATCTGTTATCTCTGTTTCTACAAAGGTGGTTGGCATTACCGCAGATTTTACAGGGCAGGAATTGACGATCTTTGGCGCTTTATCTGATATCCCTAAAAGAATATCTGAAGAAGAACAACCCTTTCAGGTTGTTGTACGTATTCGTGGCCCTAAGCAAGATATCATTATGCGTAAAAAGGCGCGTATCGCAGGTATGTGGCTTAATGATGCAGCCGAGAATTTATCTCAAATGCCCTCTTACTTTGCTTTGCTTAGCCATAAAGCTGTTAATGAAATTGGTACAGATATATGGCGCAAAAAATTGGGTTTAGGCTTAGATTATGGGCTGATACAAGAAACAGAATTTCGTAAAAAGAAACAAGGTAAGATTGATCTTAATTCTGATTTTGTGCAAGCCTATATTAGGTTGAAGAAAAATGATGGCCTATTTTTTGAAAATGATACCGCACTAAGATTTTTATCTCCAACTGTCTTTAGAGCGGACATAGAGCTGCCTGCTAATGTCCCAGTGGGTATATATCGTGCTGATTTATATGTATTTGATGGAGAAAAGCTGATTTCCTCCTCATTTGATAGTTTTTCAGTTTCTAAAGCTGGCTTAGAAAAGCAAATTACGCGCTTCGCAATAGATTATTCTTTATTCTATGGTATTGCGGCGGTTTTTATGGCGATCTTTGCAGGTTGGCTTGCTAATTATGTTATGCGGTCATAAATTTTATTTTTATCAAGGTCTGAACCTAACTCAGAAATACGACTGCATTGGCAGAAAATAGCTTGATAAGCTATGCAGCAGATTATCATTAAACCATATGAATAATGTGATCAGTGTCGAAAATTTGATGAAGCAAATTAAAGGCAGGCTCTGGATTTAGCAGTTTTAGGCCATTGCTTTGCCTGCTTTGCGACCTGTGAAAAGACAGCCTCCTAAAAATGTGCCTTCAAGCGCATTATAGCCATGATAACCACCACCGCCAAAGCCGCATGCTTCGCCAGCAGCATATAGACCTTGAATAACATCGCCCTGATCATCAAAAACTTGACCATCTAAATTTGTGTGTAAGCCGCCTAATGATTTGCGCGTTAGAATATTTAGTCTAACAGCGATTAAAGGGCCGCAAGTAGGATCAAGCAATTTATGGGGTTTGGCAGTGCGGACAAGCTTGTCACCTAAATAGCGCCTTGCACCATGTATTGCAGTGATTTGTGTATCCTTTGAGAAGGGATTGTCGATTGATTGATCTCTTTGTCTGATCGTTTTTTCTAACGCTTCAGCATCAATTCGGTCGCTGCCAACAAGCTTATTCATGCCTGCGACAAGATCTTGAATGTGATTGGCAACGATAAAATCCTCACCTTTTTCTTTAAAGGCTTCTACTGGTTGTGGCGCGCCTTTTGCTAGCCTAGACTTTAAGACTTGTTGCCAGCTTTTTGATGTGAAGTCTGGATTTTGTTCTGATCCTGAGAGGGCAAATTCTTTTTCAATAATTTTTTGTGTTAATATGAACCAAGAATAGTCAAACCCTGTCTCTACGATATGCTTGAGTGTTGAGAGGGTATCAAAACCTGGCATGCAAGGGGCAGGAAGGCGTTTGCCTGTTGCATCTACCCAAAGGGATGAAGGGCCTGGTAAAATTCGTATACCATGATTGGGCCAAATAGGATCATAGTTGGTTACACCTTCCGTATAATGCCACATGCGATCCATATTGATCAATTGCGCGCCTGCTTGTTGACCAATATCAATCATACTCCCATCAACATGGGCAGGAACGCCTGAAATCAGCTTGTTTGGTGGTGAGCCTAGCCTATCTTGCGGCCAATATTTACGAACGAGATCGAAATTACCGCCAATGCCACCAGATGAGATGAGTGTATTTTCCGCATTTATTGTAAAGTCTGTGATGATATGATCACTATTAAGCGCCGATCTTTTGACCGAACTATCGTTATATAATATAGAGCCTGAGACGCCTTTAATAGCGCCATTCTCAGTGAGAAGGCTTTCAACCCGATGCCTAAAACACAGTTCAACTTGTCCGGACTTTTCAGCTTCTAATACTTTTTCAATGAAAGGCGCTAAAACTCCAGGGCCCGTGCCCCATGTAAGATGGAAACGGGGGACGGAATTGCCATGCCCATCTGCCATTGAACCACCACGTTCAGCCCACCCCACTACAGGAAACCATCTTATACCTAATGCATGCAGCCACGCGCGCATGGGGCCATTTGCAAATTCAAGATAGTTTTCTGCAACTATTTTAGGCCAATAATCTTGCTTGCGATCAAATTGCGCAGACCCCATCCAGTCTTGATAAGCAAGTTGTGCAGAGTCTTTAATGCCCATACGCCTTTGTTCGGGGGTATCAATCATGAATAGGCCGCCCAAAGACCAATGGGCTTGTCCACCTAAGGAAAGGCGATTTTCTTGATCGACAATAATGACTTTTCTGTTCTTATCAATTAATTCACAAGCGGCTGTCAGACCAGCAAGTCCCGCTCCAATAATGACAACATCGCATTTTTTCATTGTGTACCGCTTGTCTTAGTTTATTGATTTTGAAAGCTATCGTGTAGGAACCGGTGTCTCGCCTCTATAATCATAAAAGCCGCGCTTTGTTTTGCGTCCAAGCCAGCCCGCTTCTTTATATTTAACAAGGAGGGGGCATGGGCGATATTTGGGATCTGCTAAGCCGTCATGGAGAACTTGCATGATAGAAAGGCAAGTATCTAAACCAATGAAGTCAGCAAGTTGCAGTGGTCCCATTGGGTGATTAGCCCCTAGTTTCATTGCTTTATCAATGGATTCAACTGTTCCAACGCCTTCGTAAAGGGTGTAAATAGCTTCATTGATCATGGGTAGTAAAATTCTATTGACAATAAAAGCAGGGAAATCTTCTGCTACAGCTGTTTGTTTCCCTAATGTATCGACAAATTCTTGCGCTAGATTAAAAGTTTTATCATCTGTTGCTATGCCTCTGACAATTTCTACTAATTCCATAACAGGGACTGGATTCATGAAATGAATACCAATAAATTGCTCTGGTCGGTCAGTGTTTGAGGCTAATCTTGTGATCGGAATAGAAGAGGTATTAGATGCTAAAATCGTATCTTCTGAAATATAAGGGCGAAGATGTTCAAAAATTTCTCTTTTAACTTCTTCTTTTTCAGTTGCTGATTCAATGATGAGATCAGCTGTGGCTAATTCTTCATAGCTATCGGTCACTGAAAGCTTTTCAAGAGCAGCTTCACGATCTTGTTCTGAAATTTTATCAGAACTTACTTGTCTTGTCATATTGCCAGCAATTGTTGCGAGTGCCTTATCGAGCTGTATTTTTGAGATATCAAATAGTTTGACATTATAGCCTGCTAAAGCACTAACATGGGCTATTCCATTACCCATTTGGCCTGAACCTACAATTCCAATTGTTTTTATAGTCATAGTTCACCCTATAATATTTTAATGTTGTTTAGAATGCATCCTATTGTTCTAAAATTGCAAGCATAGAATGTCCTAATTTTGATATTTTTGACTTTGATTTACCATATTATCTATGACGCGGTGCAATATTGCAATATCTTGCGGTCTAGAAAGTCTATGATCTCCATCATAAATATAGCTTGTAGTCAGCTCTGCACTCGTGAGCTGCGCTGCTAGCTTATGGCTTGTCGTGATAGGGACATCAATATCCTTGTAGCCATGTAAAATATGTACAGGAATATCAATACCCAATTCCCCTTCAGGGAGCAGCCATTGATCGCCACTATCCAATAATGTTTTTGAAATGATGAAAGGTTCTGAAATATACTCAGAAGGTCTTTCAAAATACCCCTTTAATTGCAACTCTTCTTCATAATTTGTGTTTTTGATTTTTTCTTTAATTGTTTTAGTCATATTAACCGCAGGGGCAATTAAGATCAATCCATCGATTGAATAGGAATCTTGCTTCATCTTCTGATGGTTTAAGAGATAATTAAGTCCAAGCCAGCCGCCCATAGATGATCCAATTAGGATGGTTTTTCCTTTGACATAATGCTGAAATACTGATTGTATTTCGTCAATCCAGAGTGAGATTGTACATTCTTTGACATGGTTTAAAGATTTTCCATGGCCTGAGTAATCAAATGATGTACATGAATAGTTATTTTGATTCGCAAATTCAAATATAGAATCAACTTTAATTGAGTGGCATGTAGACATGAAACCAGGTAGCCATATAAGGTGAATGTCTTTGCCCTCTTGGTGACGGACATATAATTTTGTGTTCGTGTCTATAGTATTTGTGTCCATTAAATTCAGTATCCGAGTAGATTTAAATTTTTTAAGTGAAATTTTAAGGTTATTTTTAAATGAATCCAGCTGTGTTGGCAAAATCTATTATTGAAAAAACTCAAATTGATTTATCGGGCTTAACAATTGCTCAAATTATACCTTCCATGGGGGCGGGTGGTGCAGAGCAAGCTGTAATTGATGTGGGTAAAGGTCTTAAAGATGTTGGCGCAAATCCAATTGTTTTTACAGCTGGTGGACATCGATGTGAGGAATTAAACGACTTTGGTATTGAAGTCAGCTCTCTTCCTGTCAATACAAAGTCTTTTATAAAAATGAGACGCAATGCTTCATTGATTGGGGAAATGATTGATAAGCAAAATATTTGCTTGCTTCATGCTCGATCGCGGGCGCCTGCTTGGAGCGGGTATTGGGCAAGTAAAAAGCGCAATCTGCCTTTTATGTGCACTTATCATGGTATTTATAGTGAAAAGAATATTTTAAAAAATTATTATAATAGTGTGATGGTTCGTGGTGATGCGGTCATTGCAAATTCTCATTATACCCATGATCTTATTCAAGAAAGATATGGGGCTTTGCCAAAAAATATTTACACAATTCCAAGGGGCATTGATTTAGAAAGCTTTTCAGAAAATAGTATCAATAGTCAGAAAATATCTGATATGCGCAAAAAATGGCATATTGATAATGACACGCCAATCATTTTACTGCCAGGGCGTCTAACAAGTTGGAAAGGGCATGAAGTTGCTTTAAAAGCTTTCGCCGCATTGCCTGAGGTAATAAAAAATCAATATGCGCTTGTTTTTTTAGGAGATGCTCAGGGGCGGGATCAATATGTTCAGCAATTACAAGACCTTGCTCAAAGCTTAGGTATTGCAGCAAGGTTAAGGATGCCTGGGCATGAAGTTGATGTGCCAACAGCTCTTGCTACTAGTGATATTGTCATAAATTGTTCCATTCGGGCGGAAGCTTTTGGACGCGTAGCAGTTGAAGCACAAGCAATGGGTAAGCCTGTCATTGTATCTGCTTTAGGCCCTGTGAAAGAAACTGTATTGACACCCCCGGTTGTTGATGAGGAAGGGCGATCTGGCTGGCATGTAGAACCAAATAATCCTGTAGATCTTTCTTCAGCGCTCATGAGAGCGATCAATATGCCTGATGAAGATAAAGAAAGATTAGCAAAAAGAGCGCGATTACACGCATCTGAGAATTTCTCAACCCAAAAAATGGTGCAATCCACGCTCTCAATATATGCAAATCTACTTGGGCGCTAATGCTCGCAACCTAAGCAATCTCAAGGTGTGTGTATTTACTCTTGTGCAGCAATATTTTTAACCAGCGCTTTAAAGTCCTCACCCACCTCAGTGTCTTTTAATCCGTAAGTAAGGTTGGCAGCAAGATAGCCAATTTTTGATCCTGTGTCATAAACAGTGCCATCGAATTCAGCGGCATAAAAAGCTTGGCTTTCCATGAGTTTTGCCATGCTATCAGTTAATTGAATTTCGCCACCAGCGCCCGTACCTTGTTGTTCTAACAGAGGGAAAATTTCTGGCTGCAATATATAGCGTCCAGAAATAATCAGATTAGAAGGCGCTGTTCCAAGCTTTGGCTTTTCGATCATGCCATTAATTTGTTTAATACCATTTTCTTCTGAACCGATGGAAACAACGCCATATTGGTCTGTTTCAGATGGATCAACTTCTTCAACGGCAATAATATTACCGCCTGTTTTTTCATAAACATCTATAATCTGCTTTAAACAGCCAACTTCCCCGTCAAC
>WTKA01000162.1 GCA_011524605.1 Hyphomicrobiales bacterium
TCATATTTGGTGAAGCTATAAAAGTTGTACCTGCATTCAGCTCAACTCCACTATTACCAAATTCAGAAATAATTGCTTCTTTTAAGATGTTATCAGATAAGTCTAGCTTAGCATTGAGACCTGCAAAAAATTGTAGTGTATCTGTATAATTATAACTTGCAGTAATGCCAGCATCTAAGATAGCAACACCTGCTTTGATCTTATCAACACTCGTACCGTCACTTTCTGTAAATGCATCATATTCATCATATCCAGCCATAATGCCAGATGATGTTTTCAAAGCTAACTGTTCACTTATTTTAGCATTATAACTAAGACCTGCACGACCACCAATACGTTTGCCGTCCGTCTCACCTTTAATTGTTGATGCGCGTGTTGTTTCTAAATTGATGTGAGAATATATGAGTGTTAATTCAGGCACAATAGCACCATCCATTAGTCTCGCTGCAAAATAAGGAGAAGCGACAAATGCTGAGCTATCCGATCCAGAATTAACGCCATCCATATTTACATCTACATTTTGGTAGCCCAATGCGAGGCCTGCAAGATAAATTTCATCTAGAACTAAATGGCCGCCCGCTAACCCACTAAAACTATGCGACTTAAATGTACCTATATTATTTTCAACTTTGTTAAAATTATAACCGCCTAACGTCCAGCCGCCATATTTCAAGCGATTTGCAGAGGCAGCAAATCCGCTCGTACCAGCACTAGCATTACGATATGAGCTAGTTATTGTATTAGAATCATCTGAAGCTGAGGAAGATGATCCAGATGCTGGTGCTGCGTTGAAAAATCCACCTAAACCTGCACCGCCCATACCGGTTGACACAATATTAGTAGCTGCCTGCAAAGAAGCTCCCTGAGATGCTAGCGTTGCTATCTGGCCTTGATTTATCATTTCGAAGTTTGCTAAAATTGCAGCTGCTTTAACTTTGTCTATATCGCCTAACAAGCCTGAGTATAAAAGCTGGTCTCCCTTATATAGATTAACATTATCATTATCAGCGTCAAAACCTTCTATCGTCTTTCCCGTATCTAGTTTAATCGTATAATTATGACCATAAAGCTGACCCAAAGCAGAGCTACCATTTTCATCAGGACGAATAAGTGTACCATCAATTGCAATAGTATCTAAAGAGCCTTGTATTGATAAAGTGTCCCCTACATTTGCATCAATTATATCGCCAGATGATGAAGTAATCTCTAAGGTGCCTTTATTTGATCCAGCAGTCGTATCCAAAGAGATTGTACCCAAACCTAATGAACTACCATCGTCATTCATAAATGGGTTTGTTGAAGAGAAAATAGCTGTTTCCCCATTTACAGTACCCGAAATTCCTGTAATTTGCCCTGTGTTATTTGTTAGAGTATCAAATTCAGCAGTTGTATTTTCAAAAGTTGTGCCGACATTAAAGATGTCTAGCAAATCCCCATCATCTGCTAATGAAATATTAGTGCTCATAGCTAAAACTGCTATGGAAGTAGCTGAAAGATATTTTCTCATTTTATACGCCTGTGTGTTATATTTATAATTGCTCTAATAATTACATAAATAAAACTAAAAGAGACTTAATGCAATCGATTGATATAAAAACAAAGTAAATTAAATCTAAATTATATGCAATTTTAAAATGCCTGTTTAAAATTTTCGATTAATGCTTCATGTAAATTAAAACGGCATTATTTAACCTATCAATAACTATATGGTCGAATATTATTTCCTTTTTAAGAGATATAAATATAATTGTCGCATTATAATATTTTGGTGCAGTGAGATGGGATCGATTTAAATGAGTGATACAAAAGGTCAGACTGAAGTGAATGAAACCGTAAAAATTGGTCAACGATTAATTGGTTCAGTGGGCTTTCAACGCTTATTTCAAGATGGCATGGCACTTGTTGAAGAAACAGCACGTTATCTGGACAATGAAGGCCGTGAACAGTCAAAAAACCTTCCATCAGAGGCCTCTTTATTTTATGCTACTGAAAGTATGCGCCTAACGACGCGCCTCATGCAAATGGCAAGTTGGCTTTTGCTTCAACGCGCTGTTGCTGAAAATGAAATGTCAAATGAAGATGCAAGAAAAGCAAAAAACAAACTTAATTTAACGGCTGCAACGAGTAATCAACCACAAGAGACATTTGATAAATTGCCAGATCGTTTCAAAGAATTAATTAGCCATAGTGAGCGTCTACAAAACTGTATTTTGCATATGGATTCACAGCTCGAAGGCGCTGAAAAACCAGAAGATATTGATATTGTAGTTAATCCTGTTGCGGACCAATTGGGCACTTTACGCGCAGTTTTTGAAAATAACTCATAATTAAGTGATTTTACCTGATATAAGCATATATATGATTCACTAATACAGGAATTGATTATGCATATATTCAAAAAACAATTTAAGTTAGCGCTTTCTACAGCTATTATCATTTTCTTATCACTCGCTTTTGCAAAAGCAAATGATCTTGAAATGGTTACAAGCAAAGGCAAAATCATTATTGAATTAGACGAAGCCAATGCACCTAAACATGCAGAACGACTGCGCGCCTTAGCCTCTGAAAAATTTTATGATGGCATTATTTTCCATCGCGTCATCGATGGTTTCATGGCTCAAACAGGAGACCCTACAGGCACTGGTATGAGCGGCTCACAATTACCTGACCTAAAAGCTGAATTTTCATCAAGGTCTTTTAAAAGAGGCGTATTAGGCATGGCAAGATCAGGCCATCCAGATAGTGCTAATTCTCAATTTTTCATCATGTATGCTGATGGGTCATGGTTGAATGGACAATATACTGTGATTGGAGAAGTTGTTGAAGGCATGGATATTGTTGACATGATCAACAAAGGTGAACCACCAGCAAATCCTGATAAAATTATTTCAATGAGCGTATTGAAGTGATTTAAT
Organism: Hyphomicrobiales bacterium; assembly: GCA_011524605.1. Taxonomy (GTDB): domain Bacteria; phylum Pseudomonadota; class Alphaproteobacteria; order Rhizobiales; family WTKA01; genus WTKA01. Next base: position 2,916 of record WTKA01000162.1, read on the forward strand.
ATCTATTTGATATAAGAGGGCAATATACGCATATATTGCCCTCTTACTGTTTATATTCTCAATCCTGAATGCCCAATACATCTAGCATAGTATAATAGCCAGGCTGTTTATTTTGTGCCCAAAGCGCTGCTTTGACAGCACCATTAGCAAATATGCCGCGATCTTGCGCTAAATGCGTCAATTCAATGCGTTCAAACTCACCAGCAAAAATCACACTATGATCACCTACCACACTGCCGCCGCGTAAAGTTGCAAAGCCAATATCCCCTTCTTTGCGAGCTCCTGTATATCCTTCTCGAGACATAACAGAACGATCAGACAACTTAATTTCTCGACCCTGTGCGGCAGCTTCACCAAGTAACAATGCGGTCCCAGATGGCGCATCAACTTTATGCTTATGGTGCATTTCTACAATCTCAATATCAAAAGCTTCATCAAGGCTTGAAGCAACTTTTTTCACTAAAGCAGAGAGCAAATTCACCCCTAAAGACATATTACCTGATTTAACAATGATTGCTTTTTCAGCAGCCTTTTGCAATTCAGCTTCTTGGGTATCATCAAGTCCCGTCGTGCCAATAATATGCACCAAGCCCCTTTGTGCTGTTTTTTGAGCTAAAGATAAAGTTGCTTGCGGTATTGTGAAGTCAATAATACCATCTACTTGATCTAATACCGTATCAACATCTGCTGAAATTGGGATGTTATTTGCGGTCAATCCTGCAACTATCCCGCTATCCTCACCAATTTTATCAGAAGTAGAGGAATCTAACGCGCCTGAAAGGGTCGTCTTTTCATTTAAGCTAATCGCATTAATCAAGGCAAGTCCCATGCGACCAGAGGCGCCAAATACAGCAAGTTTCATTTATATTCTCCCTTTTTTACTTGTTTATACTTAAATTTAATAAATAGGAAGCTACTTTCCCGCATATAAAATGCTAAAGAAGTAAAAATATAAATTGCCGTATATAGCATGACTTGCTAATGGTGATAAAAATTCACCTTAGTCGATAATTATCGAGATTTAAAACCCGCTTTTGGAGGAATAAATGCCGGAAAACGCAAATGTAGTCATTGTTAGCGCTGTGCGCACCCCTGTAGGTTCATTTAATGGCGGACTTTCTAGTCTTCCGGCTCATGAATTAGGTCGTGTTGCCATTGAAGGGGCACTTGAAAAAGCAGGTGTCAAAGCTGATGAAGTATCAGAAACAATTTTAGGTCAAGTATTACAAGCTGGACAAGGTCAAAGCCCAGCGCGTCAAGCAGCTGTGAATGCTGGCATTCCTGTTGAAAGCCCTGCTTGGTCTGTCAACATGCTTTGCGGCTCAGGTCTTCGTTCTGTTGCCCTAGGTTATCAAGCTATTAAAAACGGCGATAGCGCAATCGTTGTTGCTGGCGGTCAAGAAAGCATGAGCATGGCACCCCATGTAATGCAAATGCGTAACGGTAAAAAAATGGGTAATGCTGAGCTGATCGATAGCATGATTACAGATGGCTTATGGGATGCCTTTAATGGCTACCATATGGGAACAACAGCTGAAAATGTTGCTGGTAAATGGGAAATTAGTCGTGACCAACAAGACAATTTTGCTGTTGCCTCTCAAAATAAAGCGGAAGCTGCACAAAAGGCTGGGAAATTCCAAGATGAGATCGTTCCTGTCACTGTAAAGTCTCGCAAATCTGAAACAATTGTTGATAGTGATGAATATATCAAACATGGTGTAACACTTGAAAGTGTTCAAAAACTGCGCCCTGCTTTCGCAAAAGACGGCTCTGTGACAGCAGCTAATGCAAGTGGCATTAATGATGGTGCTGCTGCTGTTGTTATGATGAGCGAAAGCGATGCGGAAGCACGCAACATTAAACCTTTAGCCCGCATTGTTTCTTGGGCACAAGTTGGTGTTGATCCTTCTGTGATGGGTTCAGGCCCTATTCCAGCAAGTAAAGCAGCTCTTGAAAAGGCTGGATGGTCTAAAGATGACCTTGATCTAGTGGAAGCTAACGAAGCTTTCGCTGCACAAGCTTGTGCAGTTAATAAAGATATGGAATGGGATGTTGATAAGGTCAATGTGAATGGTGGCGCTATCGCCATTGGTCACCCTATCGGCGCATCAGGTACACGTGTTCTTGTCACTTTGCTGCATGAAATGCAAAAAAGAGATGCTAAAAAAGGCCTTGCAACACTATGTATTGGTGGCGGCATGGGCATCGCTATGTGTGTTGAAAGAGATTAATATTTATTGACTTAAGTCCTGAATAAAATTCAGGGCTTTTTTTAAGGGGGATTATACATTATGTCTAAAGTTGCATTAGTTACAGGCGGAACAAGAGGGATTGGTGCCGCTATTTGTTTAGGGCTAAAAAATGCAGGCTTCACAGTTGTTGCAAACTATGCTGGCAATGATGAAAAAGCTAATTTATTTAAAGAAGAAAATGGCATTGCTGTTTACAAATGGGATGTATCAGATCCTGAAGCATGTGCCGAAGGCATCAAGAAAATAGAAGCAGACATTGGCCCTGTTGAAGTGCTTGTCAATAATGCTGGCATTACCAGAGATGGCATGTTCCATAAAATGGATTATGATCAATGGCGCGCTGTCTTATCAACAAATCTAGACTCCATGTTCACAATGACAAGACCTGTGATTGATGGCATGCGTGAGCGTGGCTATGGCCGTATCATTAATATTTCTTCTATTAATGGACAAAAAGGGCAAATGGGCCAAGCTAACTATTCTGCTGCAAAAGCAGGCGTGATTGGCTTTACAAAAGGTCTTGCTCAAGAAGGCGCGCGTAAAGGCATTACTGTTAATTGTATTTGCCCTGGCTATATTAATACTGAAATGGTTGGCGCTATGCCAGAAAAAGTATTGGATTCTATTGTTGCCCAAATTCCAGTAGGCCGCCTAGGCGAGCCAAGTGAAATTGGCGATATGGTTGCCTATCTTGCGGATGAAAAAGCAGGCTTTATCACAGGCGCAATTATGACAGTAAATGGCGGCCAATATCTAGCTAATGGATAAGGCAAATAGCATATAAATAATTTTGATTAATCCCGGCTTCGGCTGGGATTTTATTTTTAAAAATGGAAGCTTTATCTTATTCTTCACGGATAATGATTATTATTAAGCCTATTAATCTTAGAAAAACTTGAAAAGTCACAATTTCAAGATTAGGGTTTAAATATATGACAATATTATACTGGATACCATAATGAAAATAGATGCACGCAATATCTTTTATAGAAAAGCTGTAAAGATATTAAATTCGACTTTCCCTCTTGTGTTATCTGGTTTACTAGCCACAACACCAATCGTGGCTGCATCTGAAACAGCACAAAGCTTACCCTCAGCAGTTTCATTTTCAGGCAACTATTTAGCAGGCATGCATGCCGTACAAAGTTTGGACACAGAAGCTGCTGTCACCTATCTTGAAAAGGCCTATAAGGAAGATCCTGAAAATAGAAGTTTAATTCGTCAACTCGTCTTTTTGCAAATGATGAAGGGAGACTTTGAAAATGCTTTCCCTTATGCAAATAAAATGGTTGGTGAGGATATTGATGGCAATAATTTAGCCCAACTCTTCTTAAGCATATATAATTTCCAAAAAGGAGATTTTTCAACTGCATCCAAAGGACTTGATCTGTTAAAAGAAGAAAGTGAAGATGACGAACAAGGGGATCCATTCACAAGCTTCGCGTCTACAATCCTAGCAAGCTGGGCTGATATCGCAAAGGGTGATAAAAGCAAAGCAATTTCTCGTATGGAAAATTATGAGCCAATAGCTGGGTTTGATTTTATTTTATATTTTCATACCGCTTTAATAAAGCAAATTGCACAAGAAAATGAGGCAGCAGAAGCCAGCTATAAAAAAGCACTTGAGGTGAATGCAAGATCATCACGCCTCATAGAATCTTATGCTCGCTTTTTAATTCAGCAAAATCGTAAGCAAGATGCTTTAGCTCTTATTGAAAACTATGCAAAGCTAAATAATCAAACGCTTCCCTCTCTTATTAATTCTTTAAAAAACCGCATAGAAAAGGATTTAGATATTGCTCCTATGGTTGGTTCTGCCCAAGAAGGTATGACAGAAGCTCTTTATAATTTGGGGCTGTTTATTGGCGGCCAAGGGGCTTCAGATTTATCTATCTTGCTTTATCGCCTCGGGCTAAAAGTATCAGATAATTATGATATTGCTGAATTTGCTCTTGCAAATGCCTTCCAACGAAGTTCAAAATATGAAAAGGCGATCCAAGTCTTTTCTCAAATTGGTGATAGCTCCCCCTTGTGGCGAAGCGCTCAGATAGAAATTGCTAATAATTGGAGATTATTGGATAATAATGAAAATGCTGAAGCTGCTCTACAAAAATTATTAGACCTCGATAAATCAGATCGCGATGCGCTTATGGCCATGGGTAATCTTATGCGTTCCTCAGAAGCCTATGAGCGCGGCTCCACTTACTTCACACAGGTTATTGATCAAATTGAAAAAGCTGAACCGCAAGATTGGCGCGTTTATTATTACAGAGGCATTACCTATGAACGCACCAAGGAATGGCCAAAAGCAGAAGCTGATTTCAAACAATCTTTGAAATTAAATCCTGATGAACCAGATGTTTTAAACTATCTTGGCTATAGCTGGATTGATTTAAATATGAATTTTGAGGAAGCTCTTGATATGATCCGTAGAGCTATTGAACTAAACCCGCAAAATGGCTATATTATTGATAGTCTTGGATGGGCTTATTTTAAGCTTGAACGCTATGAAGAAGCTGTTGAAGAGCTTGAAAAAGCGGTTACCCTTATGCCTGCTGACCCTATTTTAAACGATCATCTCGGCGATGCCTATTGGCATGTGGGCCGCAAGCGTGAAGCACGCTTCCAATGGGCTCATGCGCTCACTATGAACCCAGAAGAAGAAGATCAGCTTATTATTGAGAAGAAAATAGAAACAGGCTATATTGACGCTGAAGAAGCAAAAGAGAAAATGTAGGCTATCAGCATATGTGCGCTTCTTTCACGCTCAAGGCCCCTGCTAAAATTAATCTCAATCTCTATGTGACAGGTAGGCGAAACGATGGCTATCATCTTTTGTCTAGTCTCGTTGCTTTTGCTGATCTATCAGACACAATCCTAATCAAGCCCGCAAAAAGCGACCAACTCAGCGTCAGCGGACCATTTTCACACAAGTTAAAAGATGTTGGTGCTATTAGCCTTGAAGATAATATATTAGGACAGTGTCTGTTTACCTTTCGGCAACATTATGCGCAGGATTTGCCGCCACTTCATATCCATCTAGAAAAGAATATTCCTGTTGGTGCAGGTATAGGGGGTGGCTCTTCTGATTGTGCTGCATTGTTAAGAGGCTTATTTGCTCAGCTCCATGTTAAAGTTAGTGAGCAAGAGCAGCTGGATTTTGCCTTGCAATTTGGTGCAGATGTCCCTGTTTGTCTCAAATCTGAACCTTGCATTATGGAAGCTATTGGCGAAGAATTACAGGCACTTCATGACATTATAAGCCATCCTGCTATTTTAATAAATCCAAATAACAGCCTGTCAACTCCGTCTGTTTTCAAAGCTTACAAAGCATTAAACAAGGCTTTTTCAAAGGATTGCAATATCAATTCTCCCCGTATGATAGGGCAAAATGATCTTACAAAAGCAGCTACATCTCTATGCCCTGAGATTGGTTCTATTTTAAATTATTCTGAGCAAATCCCTAATTTAAAAGGCTTTGGCATGTCAGGCTCTGGCGCAACATGCTTCATCCTTTTTCATGACGAAAAAACAAGAAATGACTATCTCACCTTAATAAAACAATCTTTCCCAAGTTATTGGCTTAAAGCAACAGATATTGGCTCAGCACCACAAGAGGCGTTTTATGAGCATCAGATATGAATTAAGGCAGCTTCCCTCTATTCCCACGCCTAAAGCTAAAAATATGGGGAAGTTTAACACCTATGATAATATTCCCATAAGATATGCAACATGGGAAGCCAAGACAACTTCAAATAAAGGCACTATATGCCTATTTACAGGTCGCGGTGAATTTATCGAAAAATATTATCAAGTGATTGAAAAGCTGATAAGCCGAGGCTTTAATGTTGCAATGATGGACTGGCGTGGTCAAGGCCTTTCCCATCGCCGCTTAGTTGATCCGTTTAAAGGCCATGTATCAAGCTTTCAAAACTATCAAAAAGACTTACAGCATTTTATGACTGAGATAGTCTTACCAGATTGCCGCCCTCCTTATTTTGCTTTAGCTCATTCTATGGGTGGTGCCATTTTACTGAACCATGCAAAACAGCATGCAAATTGGTTTGAACGCATTATTCTAACAGCCCCTATGCTGCGGCTGGCAAGCTCAAAATTTATGAGCCATAAGATGATTGATAAAGCCTCTAAATTATTATATGCGCTTGGTCAGGCACGCCAATATGTACCAGGTGGACAGCCAGATTATTTCACTAAAATGGCATTTAAAGACAATCCATTGACTTCAGATCGCGGTCAATTTTTGCTGCAAAAGGATTGGTTAAAAATGCACCCTGATTTAGGTATTGGTCACCCGACTGTGGGCTGGGTAACAGAAGCTATGAAGCTGATGAACCAATTTCCAGAACCTCAATTTGCCGTAGATGTTCATGTGCCCGTATTGATTATGGTTGCAGGTCAAGACCAAGTCATCCACTCCCCTGCTTTAATGGAAATGGGTAGCCGCTTACGAGCAGGAAAAGCCATTCTCATTCCAGAGTCAAAACATGAAATCTTAATGGAAACAAACCATATAAGAGAGCAGTTTTGGGCAGCTTTTGATGCTTTCATCCCCGGGACTACTGTGTATTAATCACTTTCCCAACGTGTCAGAGCTTTTGTCTTTCTGATAAAAGATAAGAGAAAAAACACCTGAAGCTAAAATGATGAGAAGTCCGATGAAAGCAAGCATATCGGGCCAAGTATCAAAAACAAAATAGCCTATTAGCATTGCAGCAATGAGCTGACTGTAAACAAGCGGCGATAATAGGCTTGCTGGGGTTGTTCTGCTAACAATTACTAAAAGATAATTACCAAGCAAAGAACCAAAGGCACTTACAGCTAAGGGCAGTAATTCCGCTTGCCCAATCAACGAAATTGGCACATTGCTGCCTACGGGGAGTAGAATAAGAGTCCCAAGAATTAAATGGGAGAGCAGTAAAAATTTAGGCCGGTAATCATTCGCAATTTTACGGGTCACAACCATGAAACTTCCATAAAAACAACCTGATGCTAAGGCAAAAATCATTCCAATTTTCATATCCCCGCCCGGCTTAACGACAAGCATCACACCAATAAGACCAATAAAAAGTAATATCGTTCTTGGCATTGTAATTTTTTCATTCAAAAATAATGCGGCTAGAAAATAAGAAACAACCGGGCCTATAAAAAAAGCAGCAAATGCATCAGCAACATCAACAGTTTCTAACGCTGTAAGAATGCATACAATCGTACCGGTAATCAAAAAAGCGCGCAGTATAATTAGAGGGCTTAATAAATAGCGAAGCTCTGAAAGCTTTAATCCGCTAAAGGGAAGCAAAAAAACCGCTCCCATAGAAAAGCGTAACCATGTCAAAACATAAGAATTAATACCAGCTTCGCCCAATATTTTCCCAGCACTATCGCTGCCGACAATGCCACAAAAGGCAATAAATACGAGTATAAGCGGCTTTAAAATCATTAGATATACCAATTTTGCTAATTTTTGACGTTTTATCCCAAACTAAACTATTTTAGGGCTTCACACACATGTCATATTTTGCCTACATTAATCAAGTTGAATACTTTATATAGCTCAATGTTTTTCACTGAGCCAGTTACGCCTACTATTATCCCTTTTTGGGAGATTAATAATTGGAGAAAGTCCGTGACGATGAATATAAGAGTTTCGCCACAAGCCTGTCCGGCCTTGGTATTAAATGCAGATTTTCGGCCTTTAAGCTATTATCCACTTTCTTTGTGGAACTGGCAAGATGCGATCAAAGCCGTTTTCTTAGACAGAGTTAACATTATCGCTGAATATGAGCATGAAGTCTGCAGCCCTAGCTTTTCCATGAAGCTGCCCAGCGTTGTTGGCCTCAAAGAATATGTAAAGCCTTCTAAAGCGCCTGCATTTACACGGTTTAATGTCTTTTTACGAGATCAATTTAGCTGTCAATATTGCGGCAGTAAAAATGACCTTACCTTTGATCATGTCATTCCTCGCTCTAAGGGCGGGCAAACAACTTGGGAAAATGTGATTACTGCCTGCTCCCCTTGCAATTTAAAGAAAAGCAATAAAATGCCCAGTCAGGCTAAAATGCATCCCTTTAACAAGCCATATAAACCCAGTGCTCATGATTTAAACAATAATGGGCGAAAATTTCCGCCTAACTATCTTCATGAAAGCTGGACGGATTTTCTCTATTGGGATACTGAGCTAGAAGCATAACATTTTTACTTCTTTGAGCCATCTGATAAATGGCGTGTTCAAGTAAAGCCATTTTAATTTCATCAGCAAGTGGTTTCACCGAGCTCTTGCATCTATTCTTATCTTAAACTTGATTTTTTATAAGCAAATAACGAAAAAAGCAGTAGTCCAAAAGAAGCAATCGCATTATAGCCTGCAAAAGACAGGCCAAATAATCGCCAGCTTGCCTCATCACAGGGCACTATTTTTGTATTATCAAGACTAGTAAGTAGATTTGATAACCCCATATCTGAGCGATCAATATTTATACCGCTGCAACCTGAAGGCCCTTTCCACCAGCCCCATTCAACACCAGCATGATGTATGCCCAAATAAGCGTTTATCAAAAATAACAGAGCTAAGAATAATAAGCTATATTTGATGACATTGGTCGAAACATCTGTTTTTGCAGAGAGTATAAACATAGCTAAAGAAAAGATGATGGCGATATAATAAGGCCATCTCTGCCTCAAGCATAAATCACATGGCACATAGCCGCCTATATGTTCAAAACCAAGCGCCGTCAGAATAATGGCTGTAGACATTAAAAAAATTAACAGTAAATAATAGTGAATATCTAACTTATTTAAACATGCTGTAGGAACCATAATATTACACTAAGCCCTTAATGAGAACAAAACCACCAATAAGTAATATCACAAATAAGGTGAAAGCAAGGCCAAGATATTTTTCGATCAAGCGTCTAACAGAGGGGCCAAAATAGTATAAAATGGTACAAACCAAGAAGAAACGTAGGCCGCGTGAAAGAATACTTGCAATGCCAAAAGTAAGTATATCTAGCCCTGATATACCGCTGGTAATCGTAATCACTTTATAGGGAAAAGGGGTAACACCTGCGATAAAAACAGCCCATGCTCCATATTCATTAAAATAATCTTTGAAGATGTCAATCTTATACATGTAGCCATAAAATTCTAATACAGGCTGGGCAATTTGTACAAAGAGTAAAGCACCAATCGCATAACCTAAAAACCCGCCTAATACGGAAGTTATGGTAGCGATGGCGGCTAATAAAAAGGCTTTGCTACGCTCGGCAATTACCATTGGAATTAAAAGAATATCTGGCGGAATAGGAAAAAAGGAGCTTTCTACAAAGGAAACAGCGCCCATAATCCACTTTGCTTTTGGATGTTCAGCTTGACTTAATGTCCAATTATATAAGGCTCTAATCATTTTTTCTCTTTTATTTCAATAGGAAAATACATTAATCCGAATCACAAACTTTCTTTATGCCATAGCTTCTCAAGGAATGTAACATAAAATTAACTATAGTTATTTACCATAATAAGTAATAACAAGAAAAGCTTGGTCTCTTTCATCCGAAAATCTTAGTTTTTCTTAGCCTAAAGGGTTTAAAACTATGTTTATTTTTGGAAACCGGCCTTCAGTACCTTTTGCGATTGTCTATGCAGATGATTATAAAAAATGTTCTAAAAACATTACTTGGCCTGACGATATTGAAATTATTGCGATTAATTGCGAAGATTTGATATTGCTTTCCTTTAAATCTGGACATTCGCTTTTACCAATTCCTCCCAAAAGATTACAAAATTTAAACTATTTAAAAATGAGCAATGCATTGCTTGCTCTAAAACCCTTTATTCAAGCCATTCCTGTTTCAATTACGCTCATACAAAATGATATTAGTGTTCTGGTTCAAAAAATATGTGATTATAGCAATATTTTAAAAAATCATCTGCAATTTGCAGGTCAAGCTATCGATTATCAAATCAAAATTAAAACGAAAAAGACTTGCATAAATGAAGAGAATATTCTCCACAGCTCTATTTTCGAACATGCGAAACAATTACTAGAAAAACACGCTATTGGCCTTTTACCTGTTTTTAAAGAACAAGACCCAAAGCTTATCATGAATGCTTATGCAGCAATAAAAATTGGCGAAGAAGCTAGCCTATTCAATGCATTAGAGACACTTGACTCAAATTTTCAAAAAGATCTCTATATCAGCATTAGAGGACCTGAGCCAGGCTGGAGCTTAGGTATTCTCACTAATCTTGAAAATAATATTAATAATCTTTGGATCACACCCTTCATACCTGGGCAAGAAAATTCTATGCCTGGCATTGCCCTTCAGAAGAAAATAGACACACCCGTACAAAAAAATAATAAAGAGGTTGCTGCATAATGTTTCTCAATCCAAGAAAATACCCTCGGGGTCCTTTTTTAGTTTTAGCAATTTTTAAATCTGTACACACACCCGCCTTAGAACAACAAGTATTTGACCTAGATAGTGATTATCAACTTTACTTGCAAGACAGCGGCATGGGTTGGTCAGCCGTTGTTTTATCCCTTCATGAAGTAATGCGCTCTGAATGGACGATTAGGGAAATGCTAAACGACCCAAACTCTAGGGCTCAAATTGTCTTTGAAACAAACAGAGTTATGAATTGCTTAAACCAGCATAAGACCTTAATTTCATTGCAATTCCCAACTATTTGCGACTTGATGTGCTCAATTCACCGTCTCATTTTATCTAATATGCCTCGCTTTGAGAAAATCTATCCCGATATTGAAAACAGACTAGAATATGACATAAGCATAGATGATTTCGCCCCTGCCACAATTGCAAATGATGATAAAGGAGGTGCGCTTGTTCCATTTGGTGAAGCCGCATCTAAAAAGCAGCATATTTTAAACCTATGTGAAACTGCTTTAAAACAATATCTCGTTTGGCATGAAATTAAAAATGATGCTAAAAAGGGAAAAGATAATCGTAAAATTGTCTGCTTGTTGAATAATACAGAAAAAAATTCCATAGAAAAGAAAATTCAACAACTTGGTTCAGCTGCAGGCATTGTTGGACTTTCCATTGCACTTTCAAAGCCAAGACAACCTTCTAGCTACCTACAAAGCTATACGGTTAAACCTAAAAAGATTTTGCAAGACAATTCAAAATATCCATTACTTCTTGAAGATCAAGCTATCGCCACTTGATATAAAGGATATAAGTATAATAATAAAAGGCTATGCAATTCCCAATGGCAAAGCATAGCCTATTGTTTGATATTTATAGTTGCTGCAAAATTGCATCAGCCCCTGACACATCAGCAGTGCCTGGTGTGTCTTCCACATTTAATGCTGTTATGACACCTTTATCAACGATCATAGAAAAACGGCTTAAGCGAGTTCCAAGACCAAAACCAGAACCATCGAGCACTAAATCAAGCGCTTTTGCAAGCTCAGCATTGCCATCAGCCCAAAACTTAATAGCTGTCATCGCATCACTTGCCTCAGCCCAAGCCTTCATTACAAAAGCATCATTTGCTGAAACACAGATGACTTCATCAACGCCCTTTGCTTTTATAGCGTCTATATTTTTAACAAAGCCTGGTAAATGCGTCATATGGCATGTTGGTGTGAATGCACCTGGCACAGCAAATAAAACAATCTTTTTATCCGCTACCTCTGACCCTGTATTAATTTTTTGAGGCCCCTCATCATTGAAGGTAAAAATATCAATATCTGGGAATTTATCACCAATGCTAACCATGAATAAACCTCTTTATTTCTAATAACCCTAATTTTGGGTATTTTCAAAAAACGAACTTCATATCCATGCAAGCAATTTAATAAATTGTCTAGTCAAAAAACGTTCCCAAAAAGAGATTATCCTGCGGCAACCGAAATTTTACATATATCGTGAAGTCCAATATTTGTCATAGCCTGTAAAGGAATAAGCGCTTCACTTTGGTAGGAGCCCGATTTTGCCGTAACACGCAATGCTTGTTTTAAATTTGAATTTTCACCTTGAAGATTTATCATCCACGCAACATCATCTTTACCCTCTATTTTTTGAGGCTTAATATCAGAAAGTGCTACGATATCATTCAAATTATGCAATAGCTCAACAAGAATAGTAGAAGAAGCAGATAGATTTTTTAGAGAATATTTATTTTCTCCTAATTGCTCAATTTTTGCTTCTTTAAAGATATCACAAAAGGGCGATGTATTGGAGGATTGATTAAAGGCAACTTTCCATGCATCGTGACCTAAAGGGTTTTCACGTATATTATCACTTAATTTTAATTCAAAATCATGACTAGCAGGAATGCAAATCGTTTCGCATGCTCCATAAAATAATGTTGCAGAAAAAGAGGCTGGCTCTTTTGGGTCAATACGCTCAACATACAAAGGAAGGGTGAATGAATGGCTATAAACATAGTTTAAACCATAGATCTCATCTTTTAATTCTGGAAATGGCCAAAAAATCTGGATTTTCTTTACATTCTCTTTCTGATTAATAAACAACTCTGTTGGTAAACCTGTTGCACCAGCAGAACGCCAATATGTGTTCCAACCTGCGGGGATATCAAATGACAAACCAATTTTATCAACAATCTTGCTATTATTTTGTGCCACTAGTGGTGTTGATACCTTGGCAGTAAAAGGTGTGATTTGAATAGGCGTCTCTACAGTTTGAGCTGATGCGTATGACGAACTGAAAATAGCAATAAAAACATATAAAAATAATATTTTCTTCATACAACCAAACACATTCTCATTATTATTCAAAAAAATATAGGCACAAAACTTATAATAAGTTTATGTAACATCTCTATTTTTTAAATACAAAATGAGTAAAATCTTCGTGATAATATTGAAATCATTGCGAAATATATTAAACCCAAGGAATTTGCACTGCATTTTCACCTAGATCAATATTTAAAGCATTGGCATAGAAATTATACTCTAACTCAATCGCTTCTTTTACATGTTCAGGCTTTCTAAAGCCATGCCCCTCTCCCTCAAACAGGCGATAAGCAACCGGTATATTTTGTGCTTTTAGAGCTTTTATCATCATTTCAGCTTGTGAGGGTGGTACAACTTTATCCTCTTGGCCTTGCAAAAATAAAACAGGCGAAGTAATTTTGTCTGAATGATATAGAGGAGAACGCATATGATACAGGGCTTGTCTTTCTTCCATAGACATGTCATCACGCACGCCAATAAGACGTTTGATATAGCCCGCTTCAAATTTATGCGTCGTTTCTTCTAATTTAAGTAAATCACCAATGCCATAGCGACTAACACCAGCTTTAAATAGCTGGCTAGAAACAAGTGTTGCAAGAACTGAAAAGCCCCCTGCACTACTGCCAGAAATGAATAAGTTGTGAGGATCAGCTAGCCCTTGCGATAAAGTCATTTCAGTAGCTGCAATAATATCTTGCACATCCGCAACACCCCAGCCACCATCTAAAGCTTCACGGTAAGCTCGACCATAGCCCGCACTCCCGCGATAATCAACATCCAAATAAGCAAAGCCGCGCGATGTATAATATTGTATTTTAGGGTCAAATCCACGATTTGCAAACCCAGTGGGGCCGCCATGAGCTGATACGATCATCGGCGGAAGCTCCGCATCGCTTATTGCAATCCCTTCTAAGGTCGGTGGATAATAAAGAGCATTACCAACAAGATGACCCGCTTCAAATTGAATGAGACGAGGTGCGGAAATAGAATTACGGTCGATTGGCAACTTTGTATTGGCACTTATAACCTGCCGCTTCAATTTGCCATGATCAATTTTCAAACGGGCGATACATTGCGGCGTATCGCTAAAATTTAAAATGCCCGCAGGCAATCCTGCGATCATATTAATTCGGTCAATATAACCTGGAATAATTGTGCTTACAACAGATTGGCTTTGCGTATAATGCAGCCTGAAATGCCCACTATCAAAACCTGCGACACAGGCCGATCCTTTAAAATCAATTGCATAGCTTGCCATACCAAATTGCCAAAGCGGTAAAAATAGATCAATATCAATATCTTCAGAAAGCTCTAAGACTTGCGCTTCGTTATTTTCAATATTGAGAATAAAGAGTTTCCCCTTACCATTTTCAGCTCTTTCAATAATCATCGCGATTTGTGTCGCATTAAGCCAATGGGGTTGAAAAGCACGATCTGCTTCATTCGTTAACGCCTCAGGCGCTTCATCGCTAGATAAGGTCTTAATATAGGCACGTGCACCGTCCCATGGCATATCTGGTAAATTCCAAGACAAAAATACAAGTTTTTGACTATCTGGGGAAATGCGAGGGCACGCAAAAAAATCCGCTCCACGAACCACTAGATCAGGATTAGTAATCATTGCCTCTTGGTCAAGCTTGATACTAATAATAGAATTTTCTGGATGATGTGATTGTGCATCATGGAATTCGCCAACAGCGATTAGTCTATTTCTTGCAGGATCATAATCCATGTCAGCAAAGCGCCAATTAGGCATATTCGTAATTTGTTTTGGCAAACCATCAATAATCTCATAGAGGCATTGATCTTTATCATTAATAAAAAATATTCGGTTATCTGATACCAGCAAAGCGCGTCCACCATATTCATGCACTTTACTTCTTACAGAATAAGGGGCCTGTAAAAGCTCGACAGTCCCTGTCTCCTCAGACCATGACTTTAATGTCATGCGCCCATTTTCAGCGGCAACGCTTTCAGTCCAATATAAACAGTCATCATTTGCTTGACAGTCGCCAAATTTTTTCACCCCTTGCGCAATCATATCCGCAGTGATAGGAGAAGGCCAATTTCCAAAATGATGCTGCATTTTCATCTCATTT
Source organism: Hyphomicrobiales bacterium (assembly GCA_011524605.1). GTDB lineage: Bacteria > Pseudomonadota > Alphaproteobacteria > Rhizobiales > WTKA01 > WTKA01. Next base: position 18,005 of record WTKA01000162.1, read on the forward strand.
TTCTTTTATATTTAATTTTAAACTTAAATTATATGTTGTTGAATATTTATAACATTAGCGATATTGCAATTTAATAGTAGGTATTAAATTACAAAAACTATAATTATATTCAACCCCTCCCAAACAATAAATAAAAAATGGGGTTAAATATTTTGTTATACCAATAGTTTTGCCTATCTATATTACTTTATTTTAAAAAATTAGAATTCTAGGCTCAGGACTTGATTATTTAGTCCATTCTACATCAACAGATTTATCCTATGAAAAGGAAAGAAAGCGCCGGAACTACTTGTAATTTCAGGCTTTTTTGACGCATTCATAGGGTAAATATGTGGTGCCCATTACATTTAAAAAGTGGGTTTGAGTTAAAAGCATTATTTGTCAAAAATACAGCTTCAACAATAGACAAACTATTCTTTTGCTTTATTTTTATCCACTTAATACTTTTAATTCAAATAGAATTGAACAAAATTAAT
>WTKA01000115.1:0-6964 GCA_011524605.1 Hyphomicrobiales bacterium
GTCCTGAGCCTAACCCTCGCCAAATAAATCGCGCGTATAAACTTTATCCTGCACGTCTTCAAGCTCATCGCTCATGCGATTTGCAATAATCACATCTGCACCGGATTTAAATGCTGCCAAGTCTTTTATAATTGGCATACCTAAAAAGCTGTCATCCTCAAGCATTGGCTCGAAAATAACAACATTAATATCTTTTTCCTTAATCCGTCGAATAACACCTTGAATGGATGATGATCTAAAGTTATCTGAGCCAGCCTTCATAATCAGCCTATGAACGCCAACTTGCTTTGGCTTTTGAGCGATAATCTGCTCTGCAATAAAATCTTTTCTCGTATTATTGGCATCAACAATAGCGCGGATAAGATTTTGAGGAACACGATCAAAGTTTGAAAGCAGCTGCTGTGTATCTTTCGGCAAGCAATAACCACCATAACCAAAAGAGGGGTTGTTGTAATGATCATTAATACGAGGATCCAAACAAACGCCCTCAATAATGTCACGGCTATTTAAATTAAAAGTCGATGCATAGCTGTCTAGCTCATTAAAATAAGCAACCCGCATGGCAAGATAAGTATTCGCAAAAAGCTTAATTGCTTCTGCTTCTGTTGAATCTGTAAAGAGCATTGGTATATCTTCTTTAACAGCGCCTTTTGCAAGCAATTGAGCAAATTGCTCAGCACGCGCAGATTTTTCGCCCACAATGATGCGAGATGGAAAGAGATTATCATAAAGCGCGGAACCTTCACGTAGAAATTCTGGTGAAAAAATCAAATTCTCATAATTTAGCGCTTTAGATATTCTGTTCGTATAGCCCACAGGGATGGTTGATTTAATGACAGTCGTTGCTTTTGGGTTTATTTTGATAATATCTTGAATAACAGCTTCTAATGATGTTGTATCAAAATGACCTGTGTTGGGATCATAATTTGTGGGCGTTGCTAAAATAATATAATCCGCATTTGCATAAGCTGCCTCTTTATCTAGCGTCGCTGTTAAATTAAGCTTTTTATCGCTAAGATATTCTTTAAGCTCTTTATCAGCAATTGGGCTTATGCCTTGATTGACTTTTTTCACACGCTCTTCGTCAATATCTAATAAACAGACTTCCTCATGCTGCGCTAATAAAACAGCATTTGAAAGCCCAACATAACCCGCACCAACAACCGCAATCTTCATTTTAAACCCTGCATACACCAAATTAAGATTTCATTTAAGCATAGCTCTACTGCTTTTTTATGACACTCGCAAGTATTTGGGCTATGATGTTTTAGAAGAATAAGAGTTGCTGTTAAAAAAGCATAAGCTGGATTGCAAAAGCTGCCATGAGCACAGCAAAGCTATAATCAATATATCTTAAAATATGCGGCTTTTTCTCAATATAACCAATGAGCTGCTCAGTTGACAAAATCATAGCAACTGCAATCGGCACAACAGTGACTAAGAATAAAATACCAAGCCCAATAAACTGACCCTCAACTTGCCCAAGTTCTGGTCTTACAAATTGCGGCAAATAAGCGAGAAAAAAAAGAATGACTTTGGGGTTTAGCAAATTAATTAAAATGCCTGCACCATAAATAGACAAGAGTTTTTCCTCAGCCCCTGTTTTTTCAAAACGCGCAGAAGAGCCATAGCGCGCGGCTTGATAGCCTAGCCATAAGAGATAAAGCGCGCCAACAATTTTTAGCCCCATAAAAACAGTGGGTGCATTAAGTATCAAAGCCGAAAGACCAAAAGCTGCGGCAATAGAATGTAAGATCACTCCTGTAATCGCACCAAACATCGCTGCAAAACCACCATTGCGACCCTGAACGAGAGATTTACCCAAAAAGAAAGTCATATCAGGCCCTGGCGTGATCATAAGCAAGATCGCGCCAATCACAAAAGGCCAAAATATTATACTATCTAAAATATGGATCATTTCAGCCAATCAGGGACGCTATCTAAAGCAATGATTTTTTCGACCTCTTGACGAGGGCGGATGACATGAAATTGATCACCATGAACCATAACCTCAGGTACAAGAGGCCGTGTATTATAAGTGCCCGACTGTACAGCGCCGTAGGCGCCAGCCGTTAGTACAGCAATCAAATCGCCACGACCCACTTTTGGCAAGCTGCGATTCTCACCAAGATAATCCCCTGATTCACAGATAGGCCCAACGATATCGACATTATGCATCATTTCTTCATCTTGTGGCTCGTCCACAGGAATAATATCATGATGAGCCTCATAAAGGGTAGGCCGAATAAGATCATTCATCGCCGCATCAACAATTAAAAAGCTTTTGCCATCGCCTTGCTTGTGAAAAATTGCTTCGGTTACTAAAATCCCAGCATTGCCCGCAATCAAACGGCCTGGCTCGATTAAAACATCTAAATCAAGCCCTTGCATATGCTTTTCCATCAAAACACCAAATTCTTTTGGCGTAGGGGGCGGGGAAACATCATGATGGTATGGAATGCCAATGCCGCCACCAAAGTCAATATGCTTAAGAGCAATGCCTGAAGCAATAATCTGCTTTGCTAAATCAACAAGGCGACCCATGGCTTCATCAAACGAAGAAAAATCTGTGATTTGAGAGCCAATATGCATATCAATGCCACTGACGATAATGCCATCCATTTTATCAGCACGCTGATAAAGGCCTAACGCGGCATCATAATCAACGCCAAACTTATTTTCTTTTTTACCCGTTGCGATTTTTCGATTAATTGTTTTCGCATCAACATCAGGATTTATGCGAAATGAAACATGTGCTTTTTTATCATTATCTAAAGCGACAGCGTTAATACGATCAAGCTCTGGCTCCGATTCAATATTAAAGCAAAGAATATCTTTTGAAAGCGCAAAAGCAATTTCTTCATCTGTTTTACCAACGCCCGAAAATACAATTTTATTAGCAGGGATGCCCGCAGCAAGCGCGCGCATGAGCTCGCCTTGCGATACAATATCAGCACCACACCCTTTTTTTGCCAATAAACTCAAAACAGCCTGATTAGAGTTTGCTTTTACAGCATAGCAAATCAGGGGCTTTGTAGCAGATAAGGCATCGTTAAGCACATCAACATGGTGCGCAAAAGTTGCCGAAGAATAGCAATAAAAGGGCGTTCCCACCTGCTTTGCAATCTCCTTTAGATTACAATCTTCAGCAAATAAGACATGATTTTGATAGGAAAAATGATGCATAAAGCCCTCTCTATAATAGTAGGCAAAAACGGCAAACTAGAGTTTTAAATATTAGCTTATAAAATCTTATCTAAGATAAAAGATTTATCTTCAGCTTGAGGCTGAGCCTCTTCATCAATAGGCGCTTCAAGGGTTGACATGCTTTCTTGAGAAATAGGCGCTTCCAACGTGCCTTTCTTGCCGCATGAAGCCAGAAATAAAGCCATAAGAATAATCAAGCTTGGCGTTTTAATAATGCTCATAACTGCACCTATAAATAATAAATTCTCTATCTCAATAGCCTATATAAAAGCTTTTTCCAACCCTTAGCAGTTAAATTAGCGCGCCTTTAATAAATCAATCCAACTTTCAGCCTGCTGAGCTACATTGCTAGGCGCTGTTCCGCCATAGCTAGTACGGCTTTGCACTGAAGCCTCAACAGAAAGTACTGAATAAACATCTTCAGTAATGCGCGGCTCAATTGCTTGTAACGCCTCTAAGGGCAAGTCTGGCAAATCAACGCCCCGCTTTTCAGCTTCTGCAACTGCCGTCCCTGTAATATGGTGGGCATCACGGAAGGGAATATTCAATGCTCTTACGCACCAGTCAGCCAAATCTGTTGCCGTTGAGAAACCTGATTTTGCAGCCTCTCGCATATTGCCTTCAACAGGCGTCATATCTTTTACCATTCCAATCATAGCCGCCAAAGTGATAGACAAGGATTGAAGCGCATCAAAAGTCATCTCTTTGTCTTCCTGCATGTCCTTTGAATAGGTAAGGGGCAGCCCTTTCATCACCATCAACAGCGCTTGGAAAGCGCCAGCAATCCGACCAATTTTTGCCCGCACTAATTCAGCAGCATCTGGGTTACGCTTTTGAGGCATGATCGACGAGCCCGTTGTAAAGCGGTCTGGCAAATTCACAAAATTAAATTGGGCTGTGGACCAAATTACGATTTCTTCTGCAAAACGTGAGCAATGCATCGCCGTTATGCTGGCAGCAGATAAAACCTCAAGAACAAAATCCCTATCAGCAACAGCATCCAAACTATTCCTTGTTGGCTCGTTAAAGCCAAGCGTCTGAGCCGTTTTATCCCTATCAATTGGGAATGAAGTACCAGCTAACGCAGCGCTACCTAAAGGGGACTGATTTAATCTATTGCGAGCATCCATAAAGCGGCTATAGTCGCGTTCTAACATTTCTACATAAGCCAGCAAATGATGACCAAAGGTCACAGGTTGTGCTGTTTGCAAATGTGTAAAACCAGGCATAACGACATCATTATAAGCTTTTGCTTTTTCAGCTAAAATAAGTTGCAACTGAGAAATTTCTTGTACAGCACCATCTATCCAATCACGAATATAAAGTTTAAAATCCGTAGCTACCTGATCATTACGCGAGCGCGCTGTATGTAATCTCCCAGCTGCATCGCCGATCAGCTCGCGTAAGCGCGCTTCGATATTCATATGAATATCTTCTAAATCTCTTGAATAGACAAATTGATCGCTCTCAATTTCTTGAAGTATTGTGTTTAATCCGCTAGTGATTTTTTCACCATCTTGTGCTGATAATATACCTGTTTCGACAAGCATTGCAGAATGAGCTAATGATCCTTGAATGTCTTGCGCATATAATCTTTTATCATAATCAATACAAACATTGATTAAATCCATTACCGCGTCAGGACTTTCAGAAAACCGCCCGCCCCACATGCTATTGCTTGCCATAATTATACCTCAAAAATTTACCAATAAATTGGTATCTTTCTATTGCCTAAAGGATTTAAATGCAAATGCAAAAATACGCATATAAATTATCTATTTTTGATAAAGCCGCTAGCGCACAATTATTAGCTTTAGCGATATTTGCTTTCATTTTGTTTTTTTTGTCACCACAGCAAACAAAGGCGAATGAGATTTTAGATGCCGCAGCACAAAATGAGCTGGCAGCATTTTTAATTTCAGAAACGCCCAAAGAGCTCCCCACGACCCCTTTTAAAGATGAACAGGGTAATGAGCTTAACTTGCAAAACTGGAAGGGCAAAACGATATTGGTGAATTTATGGGCTACATTCTGCGCCCCTTGCCGCCATGAAATGCCAGACCTTGATGCATTACAAGGGCAGCTTGGCGATGAAAACTTTGAAGTTGTCACTATCTCGCTCGATCGCGGTGACATTAAAAAGCCAAAAAAGTTTTTTGAGGAAATTGGCATTGAAAATTTAAAACTCTACCATGATGATAGGGGTAAAATTTTTAATAGCTTTAGACGAATTTCTTTAGCACGCGGCCTTCCATTCACAGTTTTAATCGGCCCTGACGGGAAAGATATGGGTTATTTAAACGGCCCTGCCGCTTGGGCTTCACAAGATGCTGTGCATCTGATAGAAACGGCTAAAATGATTAACAAACAAGAGCTTAAACCAAAGAATTAATGTTAGTAAAAGCTTGAAAAATCATATCTTAGAGAATTCTATAGCCTAAGTGTAATTTAGCGCCTTAAGCTCATGCAAGTTGGCATGGGCTCAATTCTTTATTTTCAAATTTTGCAAAATTAATTGAAAATGGTGATGCCCGAGAGAATCAAGGCTTTCATATAAAAAGCTACACCATTCACTCTTCAATATTGGGAAGAGAATGAAAAGCCATTTTTCTATATATAACAATTTGTTATTTTAATACATCAAAGTGATGATTTAATATTAGTCCGTCACTTTTTCGACCTGATTATATTCAAGTTCAACAGGCGTCTCACGTCCAAAGATAGAAACGCTTACTTTCAGGCGACTTGCAACTTCATCAACCTCTTCAACAACACCTGAGAAAGAAGCAAAAGGACCATCGGACACTTTAATTGTTTCACCAACCTCATAGATCACAGTAGAGCGTGGCGCTTCAATACCATCTTGAACTTGAGATAAAATTGTTTGCGCTTCCTTATTAGAAATTGGAATAGGCTTATTATCACTACCTAAAAAGCCTGTCACGCGCGGTGTATTTTTAATCAGGTGATAGCCCGCATCAGTCATTTTCATTTTAACTAGAACATAACCGGGGAAGAATTTGCGCTCAGAGTTTACCTTACGGTTACGGCGAATTTCGACAACGCTTTCTGTCGGCACAAGAATTTCTTCAAAATCATCTGCCAAACCTTGCGTTTCAGCTGATTCTCTTATTGCCTCAGCAACTTTTTTCTCAAAATTTGTGTAGGCTTGAACAATGTACCAGCGCATTATATTTTCATCCCGATTAAATAAAAGCTTTATGTTATTTAAAATTATTAGCCTAAAATTGAGCGCATAGCCGATGCAATCGCACTATCGACTAAAAACAAAAAGGCCGCAATTATTGCCGCTAAGATAACGACCATAATTGTTGACACAATAACTTCTTTGCGAGTTGGCCAAATGACTTTACTGACTTCAGAGCGTACTTCTTTGATAAATCGAGCAGGTGCGAATGCCATTTTAATTACCTAATCTATTGTCATTTCTTCGTGAAAATATTCCACACATCTAAATAAATATAAGAAGAATTTTCTTCATTTTCTGGACTGGCAGGGGCGACAGGATTCGAACCCGCGACCTACGGTTTTGGAGACCGCCGCTCTACCAACTGAGCTACACCCCTATTTGTCACAGACATATAATATATCTAGGAAAGAGGGATATAGCAGCCATCTTGAAAAAGGGCAAGCATCAAATTATAATCAAGCCAGTAAAAAAGGGTAGAAAGAGCTATTTCTTAAAATTTGGCATTCTTTTTTCGCTAAATGCCATCAAGCCTTCTTTAAAATCAGG
>WTKA01000115.1:7064-18346 GCA_011524605.1 Hyphomicrobiales bacterium
TAAAATTTGGCATTCTTTTTTCGCTAAATGCCATCAAGCCTTCTTTAAAATCAGGATGATTACCCGCCTCTATTTGGCAATCACGCTCCACATCTAGCTGTTGCTCTAAGCTATTATTCTCCGAAAGCATGATCGCCTTTTTAATAAGCTTAAAAGACTGTCGTGGACCATAAGTGATGCGCTGCGCATAACCTTGTACTGTTTCTAATAAAGCGTCATCTGGCACTGCTTGCCAAATCATCCCCCATTCTTGCGCCGTTTGCGCATCAACTCTTTGTGCTGAAAGCATCATGCCCAATGCTCTTGCACGACCCACAAGCCTTGGGAGCATCCATGTACCACCAACATCAGGAATAAGGCCGATTTTGCAGAAACTTTCCTCAAAAAAAGCGCTATGACCCGCAACAACAATATCAGCGGCGAGGGCAAAATTTGCGCCAGCGCCTGCAGCAGCGCCATTTACGGCATTAATCGTTGGAAAGGGCAGGCCCATAAAACGTAAGAGAAAAGGGGTGTAATCCTTATCAAGCACTTCGCCCACAGCCGAAGTTCCATCATCAGAGAAAGGGGTTTCACTCAAATCCTGCCCAGAGCAAAAGGCTTTTCCTTCACCTGTTGTAATCAAGACACGAACAGTATCATCTTTTTCTAAATGATCTAAAATCTCGCGCCAATCTGCATGCATTTGCTGATTAAAAGCATTCATTTTTGTCAGATTTTTAAGAGTGACTGTGGCAACACCATTGTTTTGAGTAAAACTCAATGTATCTAATATTTTTTCCAATATCCCCTCCACTTGGCATATATTATCTTTTATCGAATATAATATGCCAGCCTTTCCTTAAGGAAAGGCAAGGGCTTCATATCAAAAAAAATATTAGAACATCTCAAGCCTTGCTAAAAACAAAGGAGGAAGCAAAAACGGCGCGAATTACAGGCCATGAGCCTAGGCGCAGAATGGACTAAATAATCAAGTCCTGAGCCTAATGCCCATCAAAATCAATAAGCTTTACCACTTCGACATTGAGCGCTTTAATTTTATCCGCACCACCAAGTTCTGGCAAATCAATCACAAAACAAGCTGCAACAATCTCGCCCTTGAGCTGACGGATTAATTTTATCGCTGCTTGTGCGGTACCCCCTGTTGCGATTAAATCGTCAACTAAAAGAATATTTGAATTAGGCTCAATCGCATCTATATGCATTTCCAAACTATCCGTGCCATATTCTAAAACATAATCTTGAGAAATTGTGTCAAAGGGCAGCTTCCCTTTTTTTCGCACAGGCACAAAACCAGCCCCAAGAGCGATCGCCACTGCAGATCCTAATATAAAGCCGCGTGCTTCAATGCCAGCGACATAATCAATTTTCTTATCTTTAAAAGGCGCAGCCATGGCATCAACACATTGCTTCAACCCTTGAGGGCTGGACAATAATGTTGTTATGTCACGAAACATAATGCCTTCTTTAGGGTAATCTGGAATAGTGCGAATATAGTTACTTAGATCAGTCATATTTTCTCTTACAGGTTAAAATGAATGCACACTTTCTATACCTCTTATCTTTAAGGTTGAAAAGATAAGTTTTCATCCAGGCTCTGGATCTAGCCTTCAAAACCGCTTGCAATCCACTCTTCTTCCAATAGCTTTAGCTTTTCCCCAAGCGCTTTTCCTGGCTGAATGCCTTGAGAAATTAAATCTTGCGCTTTAAAGGGTACAACAGGAATGCACCATTTTTCTATTTGCTGAAGCAAAGCAATAAGTTGTTCCTGAGTAAAACAGAGCAACTGTTTTGCCCATAAATATATAAGCCTTAACGCAACGGCTTGTTTGCCATAGCGATAAACTTTTTCTTGCCAATTCACTTGATTTTCACTGTTTAAAGCAGGCCATATTTTTTCATTCACGCACGCGCTTAACACCTTCACCTCTTGATTAGATAACTTTAGCATAGACTGCAAACGCTTGCTATCGCCATAGGAGGAAAGCCATAAAACACCTATGGCATAGATTGGAATTGAAAAGTCAAACGGAATATCTTCATCTTTTATCAAGACTTGAAAATTGTCATAGGCTTGATAGTTTGGCACTAAAGGGAGCGTTTTCAGCATAACGCCATAGCATTTCATATAGTACAAGCTGCGCCTACTATGCACCCCTAAGATCAACTTCTGCCACTCCGCACCAATACGCTCACGACTTAACCTATCAAGACCCTGCAAATGGCATGAAATAGCCCATAAATCTTCATGAGAAGGAGAAAAGCCGAGCTGGCTTATAAATCTAAAAAAACGCAAAATACGTAAATAATCTTCGCAAATACGTTGACTTGCCTCTCCGATAAAACATAGCTTTTTCTGTTTCAAAGCATCAAGACCATGCGTATAATCATATAAGCATAGATCGGCATCTAAAAAGAAAGCATTAATCGTGAAATCTCGCCTTAAGGCATCTTGTTCCCAGCTATCGGTAAAAACAACCTTTGCATGGCGCCCGTCTGTTTCAAGATCTTGGCGTAATGTTGTAATTTCAACAGGCTCATTATCGCAAATCAATGTAACCGTTCCATGCTGAAGCCCCGTAGGAATAGCTCTAATATCTGCCTTTTTTGCAATCTCTAGAACTTCTTCAGCGGGTAAAGATGTTGCCATATCAATGTCATGGATAGGACGATCGAGCAGACTATCACGTACAGCCCCCGCAACAAGTCGCACATGCTTTTTGCCCAATAAGTCAAAAACAGTTTGCGCACTTTTGCGGCTGACTAAGGCTTTCAACCGTTGTTGAATTTTCTGATCCCAATGTTCAATAGGGATGATATTTTCATTCATTAAAGCTGGCCGATCTTATCTGATAAATTTTTCAACATCCCTGCCGTTGCGCCCCATATATGATAGGCATTCCAATCAAGTGTATAGTAAGAGCGCCTTATGCCTTTAAATAGATTGGAGTCCATTTCAAAATTATCTTTGTCTAAAATTACCGATAAAGGGATTTGGAAAATTTCATCAACCTCCCCTTCATTGGGCTTCAGCATCTTTATATCTTCAGGCTCAACAATCGAAACAACAGGCACAACCCGAAAGCCTGACATCATATAATAAGGATCTAAAAAGCCTAAAAATATTGGCGCTTTTTGAGGCAAGTTAATCTCTTCTTCTGCTTCACGAAAAGCAGCTTCTAATGCTGTTTCGCCTTGGTCTTGCTTGCCACCAGGAAAAGAAATTTGTCCCGCATGATTATTAAGGCTTTTCGCACGCCTTGTTAAAATAATCTTTGGTTCAACGGTCTTTGTAATCGCAATGAGGACGGCAGCTTCCCTTACATTGCCCTTTTGAAAATAGGAGCGTGCTAAAGGATTAAGATCAAAATCTCCCTTTGAAAAATCTTCTAACCCTCCCCCTTGCAGCAAAGGTTCTTGGGCGCGCAAACAGCTGCTAATATTATCTAATAATATAGTCGTTTGTGTCATATTCTTGGCATCACTTACTAAGTTCATCAAGTTCGTCTTGCAACATCATTTTAAAAAAAACGCCTTGCGAGAAAATGCCAAACCAATCACTCCCATCAACTATATGCACCTGCCCCAATTCCATAAGTTGATAATAGACAGATCGGTTTAATCGACAAGTTAACCGACCGCGCATATGACAATAAGGAATAAGGTCGCCTTTTTCTTGGCTTTCAAACCATAAATAATGATCTAAACCAAGCTTTATCCATTCATCTGTCTGGGTTCTCAAGCTCAAAACTTGCCTCTCTCCAGTCCCTTCAACTCTCATTTCAACGCCAAGAAAATGAGAATCTTCAACCTCTATCCCAACTTTTTCAACAGGGGTTACGAGATAGGTTTTTCCATCCTCTTCTTTGCGCAATACAGAAGAAAAAAGCTGAACAAGTGGTTTACGACCAATGGGAGACCCCATATAATGCCAATCCCCATTGCGCTTAATAACGATATCAAGATCGCCACAAAAAGGTGGATTCCATTTTTCAACAGGGGCAGCCCGCTGGCCTTCAAAATCTTGCAAAGCTTTTTGAAGCTTATTTAAAATTTCTGCCACAAATATTGCCCTTATCATTGAGAATATAAGTATAATAATACACATTGCCGTGAAGGCAACTTTTATTTGTGCATGCCTCTTGTCATTGTGCGGACATATTGCTTTATTAAAATAAATGTAAGAGTGATTTCCTCTGCTCATATAATAAAGGTCTTATCCATGTCCTCCACTTCTGATCAACAAACAGAAAACCAAAACATCGATGCTATTGCAGAGCAAATTGACAAAGCAAGCCATGATTTAAACCAACTTAAGACAGAGATTAATAAGAAAATCTTTGGTCAAGATGACGTTGTGGATCAGCTGCTAATTTCGCTGATTGCTGGTTCCCATAGCTTACTCGTTGGCGTTCCAGGATTAGCAAAGACCTTATTGATTGAAACTCTTGGACGTGCGCTTGATTTACAATCAAACCGCATTCAATTCACCCCCGATCTCTTGCCGCTTGATATCATCGGCTCTGAAATTATGAATGAAGATAGCAAGGGCAATCGCAGCTTTCGCTTTGTACAAGGCCCGCTATTTTCTGAGCTTCTATTAGCGGATGAAATTAATAGAGCCAGTCCACGCACCCAATCGGCTTTACTGCAAGCGATGCAGGAAAAACAAGTCAGCGTTGGTGGGGACACTAGAGAGCTACCCAAGCCTTTTCACGTATTAGCTACCCAAAACCCGATTGAGCAAGATGGTACTTTCCCTTTACCAGAAGCGCAAAAAGATCGTTTCTTATTAGAGATTATTGTGCCTTACCCTGACCTAGAAAGTGAAGAGCGTATCATTAAAGAAACGACACGCAATCAAGAAGCAATGACACAAGCAGTCATGAGCAAAGAGCAATTGCTGGCTATTCAAACCCTTGTGCGCCAAATTCCATTGCCTGATGGTGTGCTGCATAAAATATCAAATCTTGTACGCTTAGGAAGAGCAGATCAAGACAATTCTCAATTTTCAAGCTTGCTACGCTGGGCACCAGGGCCTCGTGCAGGTCAGGCCTTGGCACTAGGCGTTAAAGCACGAGCGCTAATGGATGGTCGTTATGCTCCTGATGAGGATGACGTCAAAGCATTAGCCAATGCTGTATTACGCCACAGATTAGCTTTAAATTTTGAAGCACGATCAGAGGGCTTAACGACGAATCGTTTAATCGATGAAATGGTAGCCCATATATGGAAAAGCTAGCGCCATCTGAGGCTTTAAATAATTTCTTTCCCATGGCAAGCCATATTGCGTCTAATTTGGCAGCTCGCATTCCTGAACTTGAACTGGATGCAAGAAAGCTAGTGTTTGACATTAGAAATGGCGTCCATGGCATAAAAAGTGCTGGGCAAGGGGATTTATTTTGGCAACACAGGCCATTGCAATCAGGGGAGGCCATGAATAGCGTGGACTGGCGCCGCTCGGCGCGTAGCGATGATTTATATATTCGTGAATATGAACGCGTCTCTCCTCAACATTATTGGATTTGGGTCGATCTTTCTGCCTCCATGAGCTATAATAGCGATCCTAAATATATTACAAAAATTGAGCGAGCCATTACCATTGGGCTTGCTTTAGCTGAAATTGCAGCATCTCAAGGCGATTTTGTTGGCATACCCGGCATTCGCCCTCTTATCCGAGGGCATAATGTAGCATCAAGATTAGCCAACTCCTTAAAAGAATCTTTGCTTTCGCAAAACTATGACTTTAGCCCAAATCTAATCCCTGCCAAACGCGGCTCTTTAGTTATTTTATCCGATTTTTGGCAAAATACGGAGAGCTTGGTCGAACAATTTAAGCGCCTCAGCTATCATCAAACAGGGCTATTAGTACGAATTTTAGACAAAGCGGAAGAAAATTTTAACTTTGAAAAAAGCATGAAGTTCATTGATAATGAAAGTGATAACAGCCTTTTCTTGGATAATCCTTCAGATTTCAAACTAAAATTTCAAGAGAATTTTGCAACGCATGAAAAAAGATTGAAGAAAATTTCCACCGGCTTAGGCTGGCCTATGATAAAACATAGCACGTCTAGCTCTGCGTTAGCTTTACTAGCAGATATCATAACAATTAACAATCAGGAGCGCCTATGATTGCTTTTCTTTCAAGCATAAGCTTTGGCGCATTAAATAGCCTTTTTGCCCTTATTGGACTTATTGGGATTTGGTATATCTTAAAAACAATGAAGCCCAAACCTCAAAAGATATATTTCCCCCCCACAGATACGCTTTTAGAAAAAAAAGAAACAATTATTAATCCCAAATCCATTCCCTGGTGGCTTTTAATCATTAGACTATTATTCATTGTGATGCTTGTTCTCTTTGCAACATTGCCCTTTATCAAAAATAGCAATGAAAGCCTTAAAGGAGGGGATAAAAACACCCTAATTTTGATTGATAATAGTTGGGCATCAGAAAACATATGGGACGATATTAAAGATAGGGCGCAATGGGCTTTGTCCCAAATTCAAGAGCAAAATGGACAGGCCATCATATTGCCTTTAATAATTGAGCCCGATCAGCAAATATATCTCAACCCCCGTCAAGAACCGACTATTTTTTTAAATACACTAAGCCCGCGCCCTATTGAAGCAAATGCACAATCTATTATTAGCATGCTTGAAAAGATCAAAGCCAGCGGATTTGAAGCAGAGAATATTGTATATGTTGGCAGCGATTTAGAGATTAGAGATGGGAAACTTGAAACGATTTTAGCGCCTTTTGAAAATCGCAATATATTTCAAGAAAGCCTTGCTAAATATAGTTCTTTCCAAATAATTTCAGCAGAAAGCATGTCCAGTCAAATGGTCGTAGAGGGTATAAAATTGAAAAATACCCCAGTGCCAACGCTTAATTTACATAATGAAGACTCAATCATTCTCGCTTCTACGACAGCTTTTCTAAATGATGAAAAAAAAGCATTCAATGGCTACGAATATTGGCAAGCCCGCTTTGAAATACCAGCTGAGCTCAGAAATCAAGCAAGCTATGTGGCCATTGCAAATCTATCTAATGCAAGTGCAACTTTTCTGCTGAACGGCCAAGAAAAAATATTGCGCGTACGCTATCTTTCCTCACATCATTCAAGCCCGCAAGCCTTACTCAAAGGCAGTCACTATCTTAAAACCGCTCTAAATGATCAAATCATCTGGGATGAAACAACAGATCTATCCGGCTTAAGCGCACAAAAGCTATATGATGATAAAATCAATATTTTAATCCTTGATGATATCATTCTTGATGCTGCAAAAATCAAAGAAATAACACAATGGATCGACCAAGGCGGCAGCCTCATTCGCTTTGCAGGCAATCTTAGCGCTGATAATCCAGACCCTCTTTCTCCCCTTGCTTTACGAAAAGGCAAAAGAGAGTTTGGCGGGACTATTTCTTTGCAAGGAGATAAAAAACTCATTCTTGGCTTAGAGCAAACGCCTTTTGAAACAATCGATCTCAAAGAAAGCATCAGCATTAATACACAGCTATTAAGCAGCCCAAATATCTCAGGTGATCCTTATGAGACATGGGGATATTTAGATGATTTTTCACCTGTGATAACAGCAAAAAACATGGGGGATGGTCTATTAATTTACTTTCAAATCACATCTACACCTGAATGGTCTAACTTACCGTTATCGCCCCTATTTCCAGAAATCTTAAATAAACTTATTAATCTGAGTAAAACAAAAACAAGCGATTTAGCTAAGCGTTCTACGGATATAAATGAAGATGAGCGCGGCTTATTAGAACCAAAATTTATTGTTAGCGCAAAAGGACAACTACTGCCTGCCCCACCTCAAGTCGCTGCCTTAACATATAACCAGAGGGACAAAGCTCCCAGCTTACAAACGCCACCAGGACTATATGCCAAGGGCTATCCTTATAATTTATATTCCACGAACCGACTGCCTCAAATTCGCAAACCTTGGGGAACAGCTACTATATTGTCTAAGATTGATCATGAAAAATCGATGCTATTAACACCTTATCTCTTAATCATTATTGCACTTCTATTTCTGCTCGACACCATAGGAACAGCTTATGACAAGGGACGAATTAGGTTAATGAAAAGGCAAAAAACACACAACTTCATAGCTTGCTTTTTTATCATGGGTTTAACATGTCTTATTCTTACTCATGGCTCTCAAGCGCAAGAAGAAAACCTTAATTTTGAAAAATTTGCTGAAGCACTGAAATCTGATCAACTCGCTTATATTGAAGGCCCTGATTCAGGCGTTAATCGGATTGCAAAAGCTGGCATAACAGGTTTATCAAATATTTTAGCCGAGCGCACAAGCTTTGAGCCGGCAGCCCCTGTTGCCATTGATTTGAACCAATCAGACTTAAGCCTATATCCCTTTATTTATTGGCCGATTACAAATGATACCCCAATCCCAAATAGCTCAGCAATTCGGCGTTTAAAAAGCTATTTAGACCGGGGCGGCCTTCTTGTTTTAGATAGTCGCGACCAAAATGAACGCGCCTTATCTGCAAGCGCACAAAATTTGCCCCTGCGCACACAATTGATCAAAGAAATATTATATGCACTGTCCATCCCCCCATTGCGCGCTGTATCACAAGACCATGTTGTTTCTCGTTCTTACTATTTGTTAGAACAATTTCCAGGACGCATGAATGGTGGCGACCTCTTTATTACCGCCAATGCAACAACAGCTGTGAGTAGCCAAAGCGCAGAAGCTACAGAAGAAGAGCATAGTAATATTTATTCAGGCGATGGCATATCACCAGTTTTAGTCACATCAAATGATTTTGCCGGCGCTTGGGCAATGGTTCAAAATGAACCCATACTGCCTGTGTTCCCTGGCGGCAATGAACAAAGAGAATATGCTTTTCGTACCGGTGTTAATATTGCCATGTATGCGCTTACAGGCAATTATAAAATTGATCAGGTACATACAAAAGCAATATTAGAACGATTGATGAATAACTAGGCTCAGGATCTTTCATGCTCGATACATATAAAATAAAATTTGATCCCCTTTTTGCCTATGAGGTGATCGCCTTAGGCGGTGTAATTGCGCTTGTTATTTTATGTTTTTCTTTTCGATTTGAACGCCGCCCGCTGTTTTTTAGAAGCATACTCATCATCTTGCTGGCCTTCATCGCGCTCAATCCGATGATTGAAAAGAGCGAGTTTAAAATACAATCGACATCTGTTTTAATTTTAACTGATCATAGTCAAAGCATGTCCTTATTTAATCGCACAGCTGATGCGGAAAAATTAAAGGCTGACCTCATATCTTCTATTCAAGAAAGTAGCAAGCAAGCGGTTATTATAGAAGATATATTTAACCGAGATGAGAATGGTTCTAATACACCTCAAAAATCTTTGAATACAACATTATTGCGTTATAGGGGACAGCCAATTGGCGCTGTCTATCTTATTTCAGATGGCGGGCTTTATGATATTGACGAAGACTTCACCTCTCCTCTAGGAAATGTACCGATTCACAGTTTACTTGTAGGCAATGAGGCACCTTTTGATTTAAGGCCTGAGATTATTGCCGCTCCTAGCTTTTCTGTTGTGAATGAGCCTATAACTATAAAAGCCGAGGTTATAGCAGAAGGTATATATGCCCCAAATCTACAAGTAGAAATGACTGTTAGAATTGGTGAAGACATTCTATTTAATGGCTTTGCTCCCATTAATACCCCTTTAGAATTTGACTATGAATCCTATAAAGCAGGGAAAAGCCATATTGAAATTCAAATTGGTGCGGTTAAAGAGGAGCTTACTCCAACCAATAATACACTAACAAAAGAGATTTCCATTGTTAGACAAAGGCTTCGCGTTTTGCTTGTCTCAGGACGCCCTTATCCCGGGCAAAGGACATGGCGTGATTTATTAAAATCTGATCCAAATGTTGATTTAGTTCATTTCACAATTTTGCGCACACCATTTAAACAAGATGCCACCCCTGTTTCAGAATTGGCGCTCATTCCCTTTCCGACAAAAGAGTTATTCGTTGATCAAATTGATAGCTTTGATTTAATTATTTTTGATCGCTATACAAGATCTGGCATTTTACAGCTTCAATATTTTGCAGCCATTCGAGACCGTATTTTAAATGGGGGCGCTTTGCTTACAATTGCAGGGCCTGGGTTTGAATCAGGGACTTCATTAGCCAATAGTTTTATTGGCGATATTCTACCGGGATATCCAACAGGCATCATAACTCAAAGCCCTTACCGCCCCCAAATTACTGACTTAGGCAAGCGCCATCCCATTTTCAATCAACTCTCTGCCTATAATCCTAGTTTTATAACGCAAGACCCAAAATGGGGACATTGGTCTCGCCTGATTCATACCCAAGAAACAGAAGGCACGACCCTCATGCGCGCACCTACGGGAGAGCCTTTGCTTATGGCCACCCGTGCCCAAAATGGACGTGTTGTCCAGTTAAATAGCGACCATATTTGGTTATGGGCAAGAGGTTTTGATGGCGGCGGCCCCTATGAATTATTTGTTAAAAATATTATCCACTGGCTGCTAAAGCATCCCGAACTTGAAGAAGAGGAATTAGAACTTGCTCTTGAAAATGATCAGCTGCTGATAAAAAGGCAAACATTATCCAGCACGGCGGACAATCTATTTATCCAATATGATGATGGTGAGAAAATTCCTCTAAATTTAGAATTTCAAAAAGCAGGTATTTGGCAAGCGAACTATCAATTAGAACGAGAAGGGCGATATAGTGTCTATAGCGGAGCGCTTTCAAAATCTATTTGGTATGGTAAAGGCAACCAGAAGGAATTTCATCATCTTCATACCTCAGATCAATTTGTTTCTTCTATTGCAAAAGAAACAAATGCTGGGGTTTTCACTAAACTCCCACAAATAAGAGAATTACCAGCTTCCATGCGTAGCTTCTCTGGTAAAAACTGGTCTGGCATTAAAGAAAATAATCATAAAATTGAAACTGGAAAAGACATAACCCATCTTATTCAAGGCCTATTAATAGCCCTTATTTTAATGGTAATAACAGCTCTGGTATGGGTTGGCGAGCGACGTCAAACCTTTAGAAAATAAATTAATATTTCTATAGCTTTTCATATGAGTATCCTGAAAGCTTTCTCTTCACAAGCAAATCTATTGCTAAAATTATTTTTGTGGGGCTCGCTAATAATATAGCTCAACAACCCCACAAAACAAAATTTATCTTCTTAAGACTATTTTGAACGCAAATTACGGCGTCCAATAAGCTTTAATCTTAAGGCATTTAAAT
>WTKA01000142.1:0-16507 GCA_011524605.1 Hyphomicrobiales bacterium
AAAACCCCCGACTAGTAAAAGCCGAGGGTTTAAATTTTTATAAGCTAAGATGTAAATTGCCAGAGGCAATGATTACATCATGCCGCCCATACCGCCCATGTCAGGCATAGCAGGCGCTGCGCCAGCTTCTTTTGGAACATCAGCAACCATAGCTTCTGTTGTGATAAGAAGAGAAGCAACAGATGCTGCATCTTGAAGAGCAGAACGTACAACTTTTACAGGATCCATAATGCCCATAGCAATCATGTCACCATATTCGCTTGATTGTGCATTGTAGCCGAAGTTGCCATCGCCATTTTCTAGGATTTTGCCAACAACAACAGAACCTTCATCACCAGCATTTTCAGAAATCTGACGAACTGGCGCTTGAAGTGCCTTACGAACGATTGAGATGCCAGCTTCCTGATCATCATTATCGCCTGTAATTGTTACAGCGTTAGAAGCGCGAAGAAGGGCAACACCGCCACCAGGAACAATACCTTCTTCAACCGCAGCACGTGTTGCATTTAATGCATCATCAACACGGTCTTTACGTTCTTTAACTTCAACTTCCGTTGCACCACCAACACGAAGAACAGCAACACCACCAGCAAGTTTCGCTAGACGCTCTTGAAGCTTTTCACGATCATATTCAGAAGTTGTTTGTTCAATTTGTTGTTTGATTTGGTTTACACGACCTTCGATGTCGTCAGTAGAACCAGCACCATCAACAATTGTTGTTTCTTCTTTATTGATGTTTACGCGCTTTGCAGTACCAAGCATATCAATTGTTACATTTTCGAGCTTGATGCCAAGATCTTCAGAAACAACTTGACCACCAGTAAGAACCGCGATGTCTTCAAGCATTGCTTTACGACGATCACCAAAACCAGGTGCTTTAACTGCAGCAACTTTTAGGCCGCCACGTAGCTTGTTTACAACAAGTGTTGCTAATGCTTCACCTTCAACATCTTCAGCGATGATAAGAAGAGGCTTGCCTGCTTGAACAGCTGATTCAAGAATTGGCAACATAGCTTGTAGATTAGAAAGCTTGCTTTCATGAATTAGGATCAGTGGATCATCTAATTCTGTAATCATTTTTTCCATATTTGTTGCAAAATAAGGAGATAGGTAGCCGCGGTCAAACTGCATGCCTTCAACAACTTCAAGCTCTGTTTCTAAAGACTTAGCTTCTTCAACAGTGATAACGCCTTCGTTACCAACTTTTTGCATTGCTTCAGCAATCATTGAACCAATTTCAGCTTCACCATTAGCTGAGATTGTGCCAACTTGTGCAACTTCGTCAGTTGACTTGATAACAGTTGCTTTTTCAAGAAGATCAGCAACAATCACTTCAACAGCTGAATCGATGCCGCGCTTAAGATCCATTGGGTTCATGCCAGCAGCAACATATTTTGCGCCTTCACGAACGATAGCTTGTGCAAGAACAGTTGCTGTTGTTGTGCCGTCACCAGCAACATCATTTGTTTTAGAAGCAACTTCACGAAGCATCTGTGCGCCCATATTTTCGAACTTATCTTCAAGTTCGATTTCTTTTGCAACAGAAACACCATCTTTTGTAATGCGTGGAGCACCAAAAGATTTATCAAGAACAACATTACGACCTTTAGGGCCAAGGGTTACTTTTACAGCATTTGCTAAAGTATCAACACCTTTGAGCATACGCTCACGCGCATCAGCGCCAAATTTCACGTCTTTTGCAGACATCATAAAACTCCAAATTTAAAATAAGATCAGATTATAGCAAAGCCGAAGATTATGCTTCGATAATGCCCATAATGTCAGATTCTTTCATGATTAACAGATCTTCACCATCAATCTTGATTTCAGTGCCAGACCATTTGCCAAATAACACTTTGTCGCCTGCTTTCACGTCAAGAGCGATGCGTTCATCACCATCTTCGTTATAGCCGCCAGGGCCTACCGCAACAACTTCACCTTCAGAAGGCTTTTCTTTTGCAGCATCAGGAATAATGATGCCACCTGCAGTTTTCTCTTCAGAGTCTAGACGACGAATAACAACGCGGTCATGCAATGGACGAAATTTCATACCAGCTTCTCCAAGTCAGTTTATTTATTAGAATTGCTTCGTTAAATTATGCACAATTCTCGTGCCGGGGATAAGTTTTGGATATTTTCCAATCTTTTTCCTGTTATTAGCACTCTTGAATGTAGACTGCTAACAGGGCTTATTTAGGGATAAGCTAGTTTGCTGTCAAGGTTATATTAAGAATAATTTCACAAGCGCAAACAACAAAGGGCTAGATATCCAGTTTTTATAGAGATATTGAGATGAATTAAAATGATTAGTTGGCTGTATGGTTAATAACTTATTGATTGCGCAATGTTGTTTATCCCAATCCAACTCATATTGGATATAAGGTCATAAATACCATATCAACATGGGTTATAGCCTGTACCATCATTACTAATGGCTCAGGCTATGTTATCAAGATATTTGCATAGAAAATTGTCGCCTATAAGAGACGGTTTATTCTTCTGCTTTTTTAGCGGCTGCCGTCTTTTTAGGCGCTGCTTTCTTCTTTGGCGCAGCCTTTTTCTTTGCGGGCGCTTTTTTCTTTTTAGCCCCAGCTTTTGCCGCTATTAATTCTAATGCTTGTTCCAGTGTTACAGATTGCGGATCTGTATCTTTAGGTAAGGTTGCATTTATTTTTCCATGATTGACATAAGGTCCATAGCGACCGTCTTTAACTGCAATTGCGCCGCCCTCATCAGGATGTTCGCCAAGTTCTTTTAACACTGTACCACCGCGTGGCGCTTTTGGTTTTGTTTCCGCAAGAACAGCTACAGCCCTGTTGAGGCCAACTTCAAAAACTTCGCTGACATCACTTAAACGGCCATAGGTTTTCTCATGTTGTATATAGGGGCCATAACGCCCAATATTAGCTAAAATTTCTTGACCCGTTTCAGGATGCATGCCCACTAGGCGAGGGAGGCTTAACAGTTGAAGGGCGTAGTCAAGTTCGACGCCGCTAGGATCAACACCTTTAGGGATGCCTGTTCTTTTAGCTCCTTTTTCTTCCCCAAGCTGGACATAAGGACCAAAACGGCCTGATTTTAAAAAGACAGTTTCCCCTGTGTCAGGATGTTGACCAAGCTCATTATTATCCGCTATTTGCGCATCGCCTTGGTCTTTATCGCCCATTTGCCTTGTGAAATTACATTCTGGATAGTTAGAGCAGCCGATAAACGCGCCATAACGACCAAGTTTTAAACTTAGCTGCCCTGTATCGCAGCTTGGGCAAGCGCGCGGGTCAGCACCTTCTTCAGCTGCTTTGAAAATATGATGACCAAGAAGTTCATTAAGGGCGTCTAGTACATGGGTAACACGTAAATCTTTCGTCTCATCAATAGAGGCAGAAAATTCTTTCCAAAAGGCAGCTAAAACTTCTTTCCACTGCAAGTCACCACTTGAAATTTTATCAAGATTTTCTTCCAGCTGTGCTGTGAAGTCATATTGAATATATTTACTAAAAAAACTCTCAAGAAAAGAGGTTACTAACCGTCCTTTATCTTGTGGTGTCATGCGGTTTTTATCGACCGTAACATAATCACGCTCAACAAGCGTGGAAAGCGTTGAGGTATAGGTAGAAGGTCTACCAATCCCGAGTTCTTCCATGCGTTTAATTAAAGATGCCTCGGTATAGCGCGGGGGCGGCTCAGTAAAATGCTGGTTAGCTTCTACTTTTTCAAGATTTGGGTTTTCACCTTTAGTAATTTTAGGCAGGCGACGGTCATCTTCATTATCGGATGAGCTATCATCTTCGCCTTCTTGATAGAGTTTTAAGAAGCCATCAAATGTCATAACTTGACCATTGGCTCTTAATTCTAAAATGCCTTCAGAAGAAGTCGCTTTGATTGTGACAGCTGTGCGTTCAAATTCAGCACTTTGCATTTGGCTGGCAACAGTACGCTTCCATATCAATTCATAGAGTTTGGCTTGATCTTCATCTAAATAAGAAGCCATATCTTTTGGAAGACGCGCAAGGGATGTTGGCCGCACTGCTTCATGCGCTTCTTGCGCGTTTTTCGCTTTTGTCGCATAGTTTTTTGCGCTTGGCGGTAAATATTTTGAGCCATATTCATTCGTAATAACATCACGTGTTTCTGTGATGGCTTCAGGCGCCATTTGCACGCCGTCGGTACGCATATAGGTGATAAGACCAACGGTTTCGCCGCCTAGATTGATACCCTCATAGAGTTTTTGCGCCACTTGCATTGTGCGTTTTGATGAGAAGTAAAGTTTGCGCGCTGCTTCTTGCTGCATTGTTGATGTTGTGAAGGGAGGCGCAGGATTACGTTTTGCTGGTTTTGCAACAACGTCACTCACTTCAAAACTAGAATTGCTAAGCTGGCTTTCAACAGCACGTGCTTTTACTTCATTATTTAAGGTGAATTTGTCGATTTTCTCACCATCGATGCCTGTGATGCGGGCATTGAAAGCCTTATTTTCAGCTGTTTTAAAATCAGCTTTCACGCTCCAATATTCTTGTGGAATAAAGGATTCAATTTCAAATTCTCGTTCTGTAACAAGTCTTAAAGCAACGGATTGAACGCGCCCAGCTGATCTTGCCCCTGGCAGTTTGCGCCATAATACAGGGGAAAGAGAAAAGCCAACAAGATAGTCTAAGGCACGGCGCGCTAAGTAAGCATCAACAAGCTGTTGGTCAATTGCACGCGGTTGCTTCATTGCCTCTAAAATTGCAGATTTGGTAATCGCATTGAAAACAACGCGTTCAACTTCCACATCTGGTTTTAACGCTTTTTTCTCGCGTAGCGTTTCCATCAAATGCCATGAAATAGCCTCACCCTCTCTATCGGGGTCAGTTGCGAGAATAAGTTTATCAGTCGCTTTAACAAGGCTGGCAATTTGATTAACTTGTTTTTTTGATTTGTCGTCGATTGCCCATGTCATGGAAAAGTCTTCATCTGGCTTTACAGATCCATCCTTTGGCGGTAAATCTCGAACATGGCCATAAGAAGCAATAACTTCATAATCGCTACCTAGATATTTATTTATCGTCTTTGCTTTTGCTGGCGATTCGACAATGACTACAGGCATTCAATACAGCTTTCTCAAAATTTTTAGAGCAGATAGTCTGCAATAATATGTATAACAAAAAGATAATCTTATATCATGCTCAAGCCAGAGCAAAAATAATATTTTAATTTGTGTATTTATAATCAAAATATAAAATTTCAACACCAAATTTTTTGTTATAACATTTTATATGAAATTGAATTCATAGGTTTATCTCATTATTATTTATATTATTCAGTGTGTTAGATGAATTTTATTTAAACATTTTAACTTAGTATGGTTTGTTGATTTAAAGTTATATAAAATATATGTGGGGTAAATATTTATTAAATATCCCTGCATATTTTAATTGTATTAATAGGTTTCGCTCTTAAAGATATGCGTACTAAAAATAGAAAAATAAATTTACAATATATTTTTGGTTGTTTTTTCTGGCGATTCATATATAAATAATTTATAATTTTGGATAAATCAGATGCAGAATAACGAACGCATGAATAATAATGAACATATTGAGCAGAGCAATAATAAAGATGATAACCATAATGGTTCTAAAGTGAGAGATGCTTTTGATCAACTTTGGCAAAAAGCGGTGAAAAATAATAATGAATCCGCAATGTATTTTCTTGATCTAGCGCGCATAGAGCTTGAGATAGATCAATCTGGCAGCAAGGCGACACGCCCGCCAGGGTGCCTTTCTAATTTACCTGCTAACTCTAGTTCTAATAAGCCCATTTGAACAGTAGAAACATCTATTTCCGAATAGGTGATTAGCGTGTCAATCTCTATAGGATTGACTGATAAACAATCAATAAGTCTTTTTCGTTCTTGATTTGTCGGTTCATCAAGGGGAGAGGTTAGAAACTCGCTATCTTTGTCATCAGAATTAAATTGAAATTCTGATTGCATTTCTTGGCCAATAATTGGGCTAATATCTTGTAAAACATCCTTCCCATTGCGCACTAATATTGCGCCATCTCTTATAAGTTTATTTGTACCCTCAGATCTAGGGTCAAGCGGAGAACCTGGTACAGCGAATATGACGCGGTTATGTTCCATTCCCATCCGAGCTGTTATTAAAGAGCCTGACTTTATCGCAGCTTCAATAATGACAATGCCCAAAGATAGGCCAGAAATAATGCGGTTTCGGCGTGGGAAATCTTTGGCGCGTGGTTTGTAATTGGGCGCCATTTCAGAAATTAGAGCGCCGCCTTTATCAACAATATTCTGCGCTAAATCAAGATGTTGAGGTGGGTAAATATGGTTTAGTCCGCCTGCTAACACCGCAATCGTCGCTGATAAATCTTGTGTTGTTGCCCCGCTATGCGCCGCGCCATCAATGCCCCTTGCTAAGCCAGATGACGTTATAATATCATTTTTCATGAAATATTGAGCCATCTCATGCGCAATTCTTTGACCTACGACTGATGAGTTTCGCGAGCCGACAATAGCCACAGCTGGTTTAGCTAATATATTCTCATTGCCTTTCACATATAAAAGAGGGGGAGCTTGCTCTATATGGACAAGGGCAGGGGGGTAATTAATTTCTCCCATTGCTAAAAGCGATAGCTTGGCTCTTTGTGCTTGATATAATTCTTCTTCTATTTCTTCTATTGTTGCGACTTTGTAGCTTGTTTTTCTCCCGCCTTTTTGTGCCAAATCAGGTAGGGCTTCAAGGGCTGCTTTTGCTCCGCCATATTGGTTGATTAAAAAACGGAAAGCGACAGGGCCAACGTTTGGGGTTCGAATAAGTCTAAGCCAATCAAATTTTTGATCATCATTTAAGCAAGGATGCGGCACATCTGCAGCAGATAGCCCTGAGAATAGCCGCAATAAACTCATTTTTTTCCAATCTTAGATTCTGTTGCTGATAAAAGCCTCTTTATATTTTCGCGATGCATAAACCATAGGAGTAGTGTTAAAAGAGCAAAGAGCTGTGTATATTGCGTATCCGTAACAAAGTAGGCGCAAACAACTGTCATGACTGATGCGATGAGAGCAGATAAAGAAGAATATCGGAATAAAAATGCCATTAAAATCCACGTAACAATAAAAGCAACACCGCTTTGCCAAGAAAAAGCAAGTACTATACCTAGGAAAGTTGCAACACCTTTTCCGCCTTTGAATTTTAACCAAATAGGAAATAAATGCCCTAAAAACGCCCCTAGTGCTGCGCAAACTGCAATGTCAATGCCGTAAAAATGATAGGCTAGGGTAACGGCTAAAAAACCTTTAAAGCCATCGCCAATTAAAGTTAGCGCAGCAAGATCTTTACGACCAGTACGCAAGACATTCGTTGCGCCAATATTACCAGAGCCAATATCTCTTAAATTTCCTGTTCCTGCAATTTTAGTAAGCACAACCCCTGTCGGAAATGAACCTAGTAAATATCCAAAAAAAAGTGCAGCTGTTAGATATGGCCACGCATAGCCCCAAGAAATAGGATCAATCATTATAACTCCAAGTTGTTATATAGATAACAGTAATTTAAGCGATAGTCAAAGCTTTCATGAAAATAGAATAGTTTCTATTATATATGAATATATTTGATATACAGAAAGCTTTTTGCAATGATATGCATTTATATCAAGCAAATAATCATTTTACCTGCTTTAAAAGAGTTGATATAAATATATCTTTATATCATAATGAACCTCATTATCATGATTATGAGCCATTTCCATGCCCCCTAATAAAGAAGATCACCATCAAGGATTAAGTTTAGCTTCTTTAGTTGAAATATCAAAGGCACTAGGCGATGAAGCTAGGCTTCGGATTTTAGCTTTAATTCGCAATGCTGAGATGAGTGTTAAAGATATTTGCGATATTTTAGGTCAAAGCCAGCCGCGTGTCTCCCGTCATATCAAAATTCTTGCTGATGCTGATTTGATCAAGCGAACTAAGGAAGGCGCATGGCTTTATTGTAAGTTAAATCGTTCGGGCGCAATTGGTTATTTTATCACATCATATCTTGATAATGTAGATGACCAAGATGCTGTTTTTGCCTCAGACCTAAGGCGTTTTGAAACAATTGTTTCCCAGAGGATTGCCGATGCGGATCGTTTTTTTGAAGAAAATGCGCAGGAATGGGATCGTATTAGAGAATTGCAAATTCCAGATACTTTGCTTGATCAAGAAATTCAAGATCATATTGGGAAGGAACAGATTGAAAATTTGCTTGATGTGGGCACTGGCACAGGGCAAATGCTTGAGATATTGCATGGTCGATATCAAAAAGCGACTGGCATTGACATGTCATCAGCTATGTTGCGTGTTGCTAGAGGACGTTTAGCAAAATTACAAACAAGCAATGTTAGCTTCCAGCAGTTGGATATTTTGTCCATAGGAAAAGATTTAGGCCAATTTGACTGTGTTATTTGTCATCATGTTTTGCATTTCATCCCAAATGCATCAGAAGCAATTGCAAGAATGGCAGAATGTGTGAAGGCTAACGGAAGACTTATCATTATTGACTATCTGCCGCATTCAATTGATTTTCTTGCTCAGGATTATCACCATATGTGGAATGGGTTTCCACCTGAAGAAATGGCGAAATGGTTTTCTCAAAACAGCCTTTCTTTGCAACATATGCAAAGCTATCAAGCAGATCTTAAAAGCAAAAAAAAACAATCAGACAGCCTTATAGTTGGTTTATGGGTAGCTCAAAAATCTGCATAATGATCGTCACATTTTGTTTTGTAATAAATTCAAAATAAAACAGAAAAAAATATTGCAATTTTATGCCAATCGGTATAAGCAACCCATATTCCACACGCCAAAATTGGTTTTGTATATCGATATGCAAAGCCCTCCGGTCTTGAGTTTCTTTTTTCAAGCATGTTTTGGCGGAGGTTAAACCGGTAAAAAGGAAAATTAAAATGGCATTGCCTGAATATACTATGCGTGAGCTACTAGAAGCTGGCGTTCACTTTGGTCACCAAAAGCATCGCTGGAACCCAAAAATGGCGCGTTACATCTATGGTGCGCGTAACAATCTTCATATTTTAGATCTTGGTAAAACAGTACCGCTTCTAGACCAAGCTTTGAAAAAAGTTAGTGATGTTGTGGCTGATGGTGGTCGCGTGCTCTTTGTTGGTACAAAGCGTCAAGCTGCAGAGCCTATTGCTCAAAACGCAACGCGTTCAGCGCAATATTTTGTGAATTCACGTTGGTTGGGCGGCATGCTTACGAATTGGAAAACAATTTCTAATTCTATCCAGCGTCTTCGCACACTTGAAGAAACGCTTGCAACAGGCGCTCAAGGTATGACGAAAAAAGAACGTCTGCAGCTCACCAAAGAACATACTAAGCTTGAGCGTGACCTTGGTGGTATTAAAGATATGGGCGGTACGCCAAATCTTTTATTCGTCGTTGATACAATTAAAGAATCAATCGCTATTCAAGAAGCTAAGCGCCTTGGTATTCCAGTGATTGCTATTGTCGATTCGAATTCAAATCCAGACAATATTGATTTCCCAATTCCAGGTAATGATGATGCAACACGCGCTATCAGCCTTTATTGCGACCTTATTGCCCGCGCTGCGATTGATGGTATTTCTCGCAGTCAAGGATCTGCTGCGATTGATCTTGGTGAGTCTGAGCAAATTTCAGAAGTTCTTGTTGAAGAAACAGTTGCACAAGCTGAAGAGGCAGCAGCTTCTTAATCTTAAAGGAGCTGTAACAATAATTAGCACCGTGTTCTTTGAACGCGGTGTCGTTGTTTGAAAGAATGAATTTTAACCACCTAATGACTTTTTCTATAGATGTAGACTAGAAAAAGCAGATTTGAGGATAACAAAATGGCAAATATTACTGCTGCACTTGTTAAAGAGCTTCGTGAGAAAACGGGCGCTGGTATGATGGATTGTAAAGCGGCTTTAAAAGAAAGTGACGCTAATCTTGATGATGCTGTAGATTGGCTGCGCGCTAAGGGTCTTTCTAAGGCTGCAAAAAAAGCTGATCGTGTTGCTGCTGAAGGCCTTGTTGGCGTTGCTGCTGCTGGCACAAAAGGCACAATGGTTGAGATTAACGCAGAAACTGATTTTGTTGCTCGTAATGATCAATTCCAAAACTTCGTTAAAGAAGCTGCAACAATCGCGCTTGGTGATGTAGCTGATATCGATGCGCTTGGCGCTGCTGCATATCCTGATGCAGGTCACAGCTTAGATGAAGAGCTAAAGCGTTTGATTGCGACAATTGGTGAAAATATGAGCCGTCGTCGTTTAGTATCATTTGAAGTTTCTGAGGGTGTTGTTGCCAATTATATCCATGCTGGCATTGCTGATGGTCTTGGTAAAATTGGTGTTCTTGTTGCTTTAGAATCAGCTGGTGATCAAGCGAAATTAAATGAGCTAGGCCGTCAAATCGCAATGCATATTGCTGCAACTTCGCCGCTTTCTCTATCTGTTGATGATCTTGACCCTGCTGCTGTAGAGCGTGAAAGACAAGTTCTTATTGAGCAAGCAAAAGAATCTGGCAAGCCTCAAGAAATTGCTGAGAAAATGGTTGAAGGTCGCCTTCGTAAATATTACGAAGAAGTTGTTCTTCTTTCTCAAACATTTGTTATCGACGGCGAAACAAAAGTTGAGCAAGTTGTTAAAAATGCAGAAGCTGAAGTGGGCGCTCCAGTGAAGCTTACTGGCTTTGCGCGCTTTGAACTTGGCGAAGGTATTGAAAAAGAAGAAGCTGATTTTGCTGCTGAAGTTGCTGCTGCAACTGGCGCGTAAAAATATATATATTTTTCTTGATAACTTATTTAATGTGCCGCAGAGTCTTTTAGGATTCTGCGGTATTTTTTTAGCCGTGTAAAATAAATAATAATAAAGGGTCAGCAATGAGCTATAAGCGTGTTTTAATTAAAATATCTGGTGAAGCTCTGATGGGTGAGGGCGCTTTTGGTATTGATACTCAAACTATGCTTGATATTTGTAAAGCTGTGAAACAAGTGCGAGATAGTGGCATTGATGTAGCTATTGTAGTTGGTGGCGGCAATATTTTTCGCGGCATTAAAGGCGCTGAAATAGGCATTCCCGAACCAACAGCCCACCATATGGGTATTTTAGCAACTATGATGAATGGACTGGCTTTTGCAGAGGCTTTTAAATCAATTGGTCAAGACGCGGTGGCTTTATCTTCTATTCCTGTTGATGCAATGTGTCCTGTTTACGCTCGATGGCGTGCGTTAGAAGCTATGCAGGCTGGCAAAATTGTTATCTGTACTGGGGGAACAGGCAATCCTTTCTTTACAACTGATTCTGGCGCCTTGTTGCGCGCTATTGAATTGCAGTGTGATGCAACTTTAAAAGCAACACAGGTAGATGGCATTTATAATGCTGATCCTAAAATGGATCCTACAGCTCAGCGCTATGAAAAAATTGATTATAATACTGTATTAAAAGATGATTTGCGCGTTATGGATGCTGCAGCAATTGCTTTGGCTCGAGATAATAAAATGCCAATCATTGTATTTTCACTTGAAAATCCATCAGATATGTTGTCAGTAATTCAAGGTAAAGGCAAGTTCACCCTTGTCCAACCTGATTAAGATAGGTAAAACAGAGTAAATCTATAAGTCTAATAGACAAAATATGAAATTAATAAGGAAAAGATAAGAATGAGCGGTGCTTTTGATAATAAAGACTTAGAACGTCGTATGGATGGTGCTATTTCGGCATTTAAAAAAGAGCTTTCAGGGTTGCGCTCAGGTCGTGCATCTGCTTCTTTATTAGAGCCTGTTATGGTTGAAGCTTATGGGTCTCCAACACCTATTTCTCAAGTCGGTAGCGTTTCTGTTCCAGAGCCGCGCATGTTAACAGTGCAAGTTTGGGATGCTGGTTTAACAGCAGCTGTTGAAAAAGCTATACGTGAATCTAACCTTGGTCTTAACCCAGCATCAGATGGAAATAATGTTCGCGTTCGTTTGCCTGAATTAAACAAAGAAAGACGTGAGCAGCTCGTTAAAGTTGCAAGAGATTATGCAGAACAAGGTCGTGTAGCGGTGCGCCACGTGCGACGTGACGGCATGGATAGTTTGAAGAAAATGGAAAAGGATGGTGATATTTCAAAAGATGATCTTCATAATTTTTCAGATCAAGTTCAAAAATCTACTGATGCGAAAATTAAAGAGATTGACGCCTTGCTAGAATCTAAAGAAACTGAGATTATGCAAGTATAAGATGTGTTGACTGGCATATCGTAAGATATAAAGGACATATCAATTGGTCTTAACCTTATCAAATTCAACGGATATCGATTGCCAAGAAATTGGCATAAATCACATTGCCATTATTATGGATGGCAATGGTCGTTGGGCAAATGCGCAAGGTGCGACACGGCTTATTGGTCACGCTCGCGGTGTTGAGAGTGTTAAGCGGGTTGTTCAAGCAGCTACTGATATAAATTTGCCTGCATTAACACTTTATAGCTTTTCTACGGAAAATTGGTCGCGACCAAAAGCGGAAGTTCAGCATTTAATGTCTTTGTTAAAAAAGTTTCTTAATGCCAATTTACGCGAATTAAAAGAAAAAAATGTCCGTATCCGCGTGATTGGAGATAGAAAAAATATATCAGAAGATATTTTAGATCACTTATCTAAAGCGGAATTAGAAACACAAGAAAATACTGGTTTGGATCTTTGCATCGCCTTCAATTATGGGGGGCGGGATGAGATCGTTAGAGCCGTTACAAAATTGGCAAAAGATGTGCTTGAAGGCAAACTATCGCTCGATGATATAGAGCAGGGGCATATTGCGGAGCGATTGGATTGTCCAGATATTCCAGATCCTGATCTTGTTATTCGTACAAGTGGTGAGCAGCGGATATCAAACTTTCTAATTTGGCAATCTGCTTATAGTGAGTTTGTTTTTTTAGAAAAAAATTGGCCGGATTTTCAAAAGCAAGATTTAATTAAAGCGGTTGAAATTTTCAGGTCTCGAGATCGTCGATTTGGCAGTGTCAAGTCCAAAGCAGTTTAAGATAATATATCGGAATTAAAGCTTATGACAAATTTACAAACAAGACTATTGGCAGCTTTCATACTCATGCCAATATCTGTGTTTGTTGCTGTTACAGGTGGCTTTCTTTTTCAAATTTTTATTTTGCTGATTGCTGCAATAGCTCTTTACGAATGGTGGCAAATTGTTGTGCCTCATAATGAATTTAGAAATTACCAATATATTGGCGTTGTTTTTTCGCTATCTATTTTTAATTTCTCTTATGCTGATATGCCGACATTTGGTGCCTTTATTTGGATGTTTTTTATATCCTTGTTTTTTTCCCTGTTTCAAAATGGCTGGCGTGCTAGGTTAGGTCTAGGTTTTGGAATTTTTTATATTGGCCTAGCTGCTTTAAGTTTAGTACATATGCGCATGGATGAGGTTGTAGGCATTAGTTTGATTACTTTGTGCTTTTCTATCGTATGGTCAACAGATACAGGTGGCTATATGTTCGGTAAAATTTTAAAAGGCCCAAAGCTATATCCCTCTATTTCACCTAATAAAACATATTCAGGCTTTTTCGGCGCTATCATTTTCGCTCTGTTTTGCTCATGGTTTATCTTTAGTTTTGTTCCTATATTACAATGGGAAGGGTTTGATATGGCCTTGCTATTGATAATAACATTTGCGCTTTCAATCCTATCACAGCTAGGAGATTTATTTGAATCTTGGTTGAAAAGACGAAATGGTATTAAAGACTCAGGCAGTATTATTCCCGGCCATGGCGGCGTTTTAGATCGTCTTGATGGTTTGATTGCTGTTAGCTTTGGTGTGCTTTTATTTGGCTTTTATTTAGCTGTTTCTACACCTGAAATGGCCGAGCAAACCATTGAAATGAAGCCTAATTATGCATTTTTTTCTTTTTTACTCAATGGTAGCCTATAGTTATGTCTGTCCCAAAATATCTGAATGATATTTCTTTTCAAACAAGTAAAACAGTTTCAATTTTTGGTGTGACGGGGTCTATAGGCCTGTCATGCATTAATATTATCGAGCAACATCCTAGCCTCTTTGCCGTAGAAACAGTCGTTGCTCATTCGCAAGTTGAAGCCTTAGCTCAGGCAGCTATAAGAGTGAATGCAAAATATGCAATTATTGTTGATGAAACAAAATATGAAGATTTGAAACAAGCGCTTAGCGGTACAGAAGTCAAAGCTTTTGCTGGTTCTCAAGCGCGCGATGATCATTCAAAAGCAAGTGTTGATCTGCATGTTGCTGCTATTGTTGGTGATGCGGGATTATGCTCAACTTATTATGCAATACAAAATGCAAAGCAGGTGGCGCTAGCTAATAAAGAAAGTTTAGTTTGCTCAGGTGGCATATTAATGTCATTAGCACAAAAAAATGGCACAGTAATTTTGCCAATGGATTCAGAGCATAATGCATTATTTCAAGCTTTGTTGGGTCAGGATCAGCAAAGGCTAGAGAAAATTACTATCACTGCGTCTGGTGGGCCCTTTTTTGGAAAAACACATTCTGAATTAAATAATATTTTGCCAAAAGATGCATTAAAACACCCGAACTGGGATATGGGAGCAAAGGTTACGATAGATTCAGCAACTTTAATGAATAAAGGATTAGAAGTGATTGAAGCTGGTCGTCTATTTCACCTAGACCCAGATCTTATTCATGTTGTAGTGCATCCTCAATCCATTATTCATAGTTTTGTTCATTATCTAGATGGCAGTGTGTTAGCGCAGCTTGGTATGCCAGATATGCGTATTCCTATTAGTATGTGTTTGGGCTGGCCACAGCGATTAGAAATCGATGTTCCTAAGCTTGATTTATTGAAAATGGGCGATCTTACTTTTCACCAACCTGATAGGAAGAGCTTTAAATGTCTGGCGCTTGCAGAACAGGCTTTGCGATCTGGTGATGTAGCAACTTGTTGTTTAAATACGGCAAATGAAGTTGCTGTTAGTCAGTTTTTGCGGCAATCCAGATCTTTTTTATCTATTCCAGAGCTTTGTGAAAATGTGATGGATAAATTTAGCTCTGAAAAGCAGTTTTCATCTATAGATGATGTTTATGAATTGATTAACCAGGCTAGACAATATGCACTGACACAGTAAGATTTTATTGTTATCTATATTGTAAAAAGTCTTCTTCTTGTAAAAATGGATATTTGGTATCAAATATCGCACACCATAAATTTAGAATGGAAATATTTATGTTTGATACTCTTCTTGCGCCATTTAGTTCTTTTGGTATTTCAATCGTATCATTCATTGTTGTTTTATCCATCATTGTTGTCATTCATGAGCTAGGTCATTATTGGGCAGGTCGAATTTGCGGCATGGAGATTAAAGCTTTTTCCTTAGGCTTTGGCCCGGAGTTGTTTTCAATAACTGACAAACAAGGTGTTAGGTGGCGTATTGCAGCTTTACCTTTAGGGGGCTATGTCAAATTTGCAGGTGATGAAAATGCCGCTAGTGTGCCCTCAAAAGAGGTTTTAAATCAGGGGGCACAGCCAGGGCAGGAAAATTGGTTTCATTTTAAACCATTATATCAGCGTGCATTTGTGATCGCAGCAGGACCTATTGCAAATTTCTTACTCGCAATTATTGTGTTTGCAGGTCTTTACTCTATCGTGGGAAAGCAAATTACATTGCCTTATGTCGATGAGGTGATGGAAAATAGCGCGGCGGAAGAGGCTGGTATTTTGCCAGGTGATTTAATATTGAAAGTTGATGGCAAAGAAATCCCTTCTTTCAATGAGCTGACACGCGTTATCTCTGTTTCCGCGGATCAAGAACTTGTGATTTCTATTAAGCGCAGCAATGATATCATTGAACTTCCAGTTACACCAAAAGGTGTGGAGATTAAAGATCGTTTTGGGGCGCCTTTGTTCATGGGGCGGTTAGGTATAAGCCGTGCAATTAACGAAACAAGCACAAAATATGTAACGGAACCTATTTTCACAGCCATTAGCTCTGGTATTGATGAAACGGGCTATGTAATTGCAAGAACTGTTGGGTTTTTAAAAGAAATTATACTTGGCGAGCAAAGCTTTAAGCAGTTTGGTGGCCCTGTTAAAATAGCAGAAGTATCTGGAATTGCAGCGCAAAATGGTGCTGCCTCTTTAATTCAGCTTATTGCTTTCATTTCCATAAGTATAGGTTTTTTTAATTTATTACCTATTCCGCCTTTAGATGGTGGACACTTGCTTTTTTATGTTATTGAAGCTGTTATTAGGCGCCCTGTTGATGAAAAAATTCAAATGATAGGCTTCCAATTTGGCTTGGCTTGCATGCTATCCTTAATGCTTTTTGCAACTTGGAATGACTTATTATCGCTTTATCAGCGCTTGATTGGGGCTTAACTTAAAGGGGTTTTGTATTAATAGGAAAAAATTGCCTATTAAATTGCTTGAAAAACTTGCATCCAATTTCAAATGTTGTAGAACTAAATATATAAGAATCTTTTTAGAAATTTATAATTTCGTAACTTA
>WTKA01000142.1:16607-18257 GCA_011524605.1 Hyphomicrobiales bacterium
GTTGTAGAACTAAATATATAAGAATCTTTTTAGAAATTTATAATTTCGTAACTTATAATTTCGTAACTTAACAGTGGCTTTGGAACGTAGACATGAATTTGAACCTTACAAAAAAACAAATATTTGCATTTTTGCCCCTGTTAGTTGCCATTTTCTTATCTGCTACTACACTGAGCGTTAATGCACAAACAGTTTCAAATATTGTTGTATCAGGTAATAAGCGCGTTGAAGTAGAAACCGTAAAATCATATCTCACCTTTTCTCAAGGTGAAACATACTCATCGCAAAAGGCGAATGCCTCTTTGAAAGCTCTGTTCCAGACAGGCTTATTTTCAGATGTTGGTATCTCTAGAAGCGGCAACACTGTTTACGTTAAAGTAGAAGAAAACTCTGTTATCGGTAAAGTGGCATTTGAAGGTAATAAGAAAATAAAAGATGCGCAGCTAACGCAACTTGTTCGTTCAAAAGAGCGCGGTGTGTTAACTCAATCACGTGTCCAGTCGGATATCCGCTTAATTTTAGAGTCTTATCGCCGTATTGGTCGCTTTGATGCTGAAGTACAAGCAAAGACAATTGATAGATCAGATAATCGCGTTGATCTCGTATTTGAAATTATTGAAAATAAGAAAACACGTATTCGCGGTATTAATTTTGTCGGTAATGAAAGATTTAGTGATGGACGTCTTCGCGAAGTAATGTCTACTAGTGAGGGCAGCCCACTTAATCTATTCGGATCTTCGGATGTTTATGATCCTGATAAAGTTCAGGCTGATGTTGAGCTTCTTCGTCAGTTCTATCTCAATGCAGGTTACGCGGATTTTGAAGTTATCTCAACAACAGCAGATCTAGATCGTGATAATAACGCATTTTTCATAACCATTGTTCTTGATGAAGGCGAGCGATATACTTTTGGTGAAATTACTGTAGATACCATTCTGGATCTAGATGTAAATGATATTCAAAAATCATTAAAAGTTAGAGAAGGTAAGATTTACAATGCAGAAAAAGTGGATCAATCTCTTGAAGCTTTAACTTTAGCAGCCGCACAAAAAGGATTTTCATTAGCAACAGTTCGTCCACGTGGCACAAAAAATTATGAAGAAAAAACTGTTGATATCAATTTTTATATCGAAGAAGGAGCGCGAATATATATAGAGCGCATTAATATTCTTGGTAACGACAGAACACGTGAATATGTCATTCGCCGTGAATTTGATATCGATGAAGGTGACGCTTATAACCAGGTGCTTGTCGATAGAGCAAGAACACGCCTGATGCGCATGGGTATTTTTGATAATGTCCAAATTAATCGTTCTCAAGGTTCGGCAGCTGATCGTGTCGTAATTAATGTTGAAGTTGTTGAACAGTCGACTGCATCTCTTTCAGTTGGTGGTGGGTATTCAACTGGAAATGGCTTTATTGCAGACATTTCTTTTGAAGAGCGCAATCTAATGGGGCGCGGCCAATATTTGAAAGCTTCAATTGGCACTGGTACATCTACACAAAATTATAAACTAAGCTTCACTGAGCCACGCTTTTTAGGACGCCGTATATCAGCAGGCTTTGATCTATTCCGTGAATCTAAAGATTTTTCTGATAGTTCGTCTTACAAAACTTTGAAGACTGGTGGTTCTATAAGAACTGGGTTTA
>WTKA01000055.1:0-4571 GCA_011524605.1 Hyphomicrobiales bacterium
AGTGCGGGGAAAAGTATGTAGTTAATTATAGTCACTCTGGACGACTTGCGCGACTGCACGTCGGAGCTTATGCTCCGCCACCACGGAGGCGTTGCCGTTTAAGGCAACTGCCGTGAGTGCTAATTTAAATACCCCGCATAAAAAATGCGAGGTTTTTTAAAATGATAACGCTGTTTGCTTCAATGCTTTCAGAAAAATCAGCACGTATTGTGTTAGTAGCATCTTAGCTAGGTTTTATGTGTGTAATTGAAGTGACTGCTTCTAAGCTTTTTTGCTGTAAGTTGCCCTTGCTCATCCCTGTGATAGGAGGGTATTACTTTAAATAAAAATTATAAATTCATAATAACTCGAAAAATCATACTTAAGCCAATGATGCTAAAAATTGTTCCAAAAGTTGCATCGCTAATATTTTGAAAACGCACATATAATTTTCTAATTTGGCCGATTGAGAAAATAATACCATAGCCACCATAAATAATGAAAAGTATAATAGAAGAAACGCTCGCGAAGATGAATAAGAAATATAAAGACGTCGTTTTAGCTGTAACAAATGTAGAAAGAGAAGCCCATAATAAAGCGACTTTTGGATTAGTTGCAGTGACGATCAATCCATATCTAAAATCATACCAAAAACTGCCGCCGTTTGATGGCGCTATATCACTTGGAACACTTGTTAATGCAGAGCGCCAACCTTTAAAGCCTAGCCAGGTCAAGTAGCAGCCGCCTGTAATTCCTAATATTTGTAGTAGTATTGGTGATCTTTGAAAAACAGTACCTAAGCCAATTGAGGTTAAAGATGCCCAAATGAAACCGCCTAAGGATATACCTAACGCAACCGTTAAAGCCGATTTATAACCAGAACCAAGACCGCGCGAGGCAACAGCAACCATATTAGGGCCTGGTGAAATTGCTGCTGCGCTTAGAGCTGCCCAAGCAGCAAAAATAACTGGAATGATTTCATCCATAATCTATCTCCTTTTATATAATTTCGCTTAGATATCATATTGCCTTTATTTAATGCTTCGTTTATTGTCGAATAATGAAAAATGGTCCGGATATAGCATACGTAGCCTCCTTAATAGGAGATCCATCGCGCGCAAATATGTTGAGTGCTCTTATGTGCGGAAAAGCACTTACTGCTACAGAGTTAAGTCAAGAAGCAGGGATAACACTTCAAACAGCAAGTTCTCATTTAAAACAGTTGACTGAAGGGGGCTTAATTATTGTGCATAAGCAAGGGCGGCATCGCTATTTCTCGCTCGCAAACGACAATATTGCAAAACTTATTGAAAGTTTAATGGGTGTTGCTTTTGGTGCAGGGCATATTCGAGCAAGGCCTGGGCCTAAAGATGAAATGTTAAGGTATTCTCGGATTTGCTATAGCCATCTTGCAGGTTATATGGGGATCAAAATGTATGATGGTTTAGTCGCTAGAGAATTTTTGAAATTAACAGATAGCGGTTTGCAAGTTACAGATGCTAGTTATGAGTATTTTGAAAACTTTGGTATTAATTTAAAAAGTTTAGAGCAAAAAAAGTCGCCTCTTTGTCGCGAATGTTTAGACTGGAGTGAAAGACGCCCTCATTTGGCAGGTAATTTAGGAAGAGCTATATTAAATAAAGTTGTAGATTTAGAATGGGCAAAACCTATTCCTAATACGCGTATTATTCGTTTCACAAAAAAGGGCGAAGAATTATTTAAAAAACAATTTTTCTTCTGAATTTTACTATTTATCTCATTGAAATGATTGAAAAACAAAAAACCCCGCATGAAAAATGCGAGGTTTTTTAAAATGATAAAGCGGTTTGCTAAAATTAGCCAACAAGCTCTTCATCAGAGAAGAAATATTTGATTTCTTCAGCAGCTGTTTCAGGTGCATCAGAACCATGCACGCTGTTAGCTTCAATGCTTTCAGCAAAATCAGCACGGATTGTGCCTGCAGCCGCTTCGCTTGGGTTTGTTGCGCCCATAACTTCACGGTTTTTCAAGATAGCATTTTCGCCTTCAAGAACCTGAACAACAACAGGGCCTGAGATCATGAATTCAACAAGATCGTTGAAGAAAGGGCGCTCTTTATGCACAGCGTAAAAGCCTTCTGCTTGTGCTTTTGTCATGTGAATACGCTTTGAAGCGACAATGCGAAGATCAGCGCTTTCAAAACGGTCAATAATTTTGCCTGTGATGTTGCGGCGTGTTGCATCTGGCTTGATGATAGAAAAAGTGCGTTCAAGTGCCATGAAATAAATCCTTTTTACATGGAGTTGATAATATTGAGGCTCTTATAAACATAGAGTGCAATGCTTGCAAGCATACAAATCATAAATTTGGTGGGTCTAATAACAAAATTTGCTTTATTTAGAAAATTAGATAACAATGAAAGTAAGAAATGAGAAAAAATATAATCCAATCAGCATTGTATTACGTTTAACTAATAAATATAACAAATATGACGAGACATTATGACACAAATCATATCCGTGAAATCCAAGGCAGATTTAGATAAAACAGCAAATTCTTTACCTTTGATTGCGCGCAAAGCATTGGGCTATGCGCTTAAGTTAGAAGTTGGGCAAATTACGTTTAAAATGCCAAATGGCCAAGCATTTGCTTTTGGTGAAGAAGATAGCGGTATGCATGCGTCGTTAGAAATTAAAAATTACAACACAGCAATGCGTATTGTAAAGCAAGGGGATATCGGTTTTGCTGAAGGATATTTGGCAGGAGAATGGGAAACGCCTGATTTAACAGCCTTGCTGCAGGTTTTTGCTGCGAATGCTCATATTATCAAGACAATTATGGATGATAAGCCAATTGCTAAGTTGATCCAACGCTTTTTCCATTGGCGAAACCGCAATACGCGCTCGGGATCAAAACGCAATATTTATGCGCATTATGATTTGGGGAATGAATTTTATCAAACTTGGCTTGATGATACGATGACCTATTCAAGTGCTTTATTCACAAATGCTGAGCAAAGCTTGAAAGACGGGCAAACGCAAAAATATCGAGAGTTAGCACAATCAATTGGTGCAACGGAAAATAGCCATGTGCTTGAGATTGGTTGCGGTTGGGGCGGCTTTGCAGAATATGCTGCAAAAGAAATTGGCTGTAAATTAACAGGCCTTACCATTTCAAAAGCGCAGCTAGAATTTGCTCAAAAACGTATTTTTGAAGCAGGGTTGAATGAAAAAGTGGATTTACGCTTCCAAGATTATCGCGATATTGATGGTAAATATGATGGCATTGCTTCTATTGAAATGATTGAAGCGGTCGGTGAAAAATATTGGCCTGCTTATTTCACAACATTGCGGGATCGCATGGTTGAAGGCGGGCGAGCGGGCATTCAGATGATTACGATCGATGAACAGCATTTTGACGCCTATCGATCAGGCCCTGATTTTATCCAGCGTTATGTTTTCCCTGGGGGCATGCTGCCAACACCTAGCGCTATGAAGTCTCTGGGTAATAAATTTGGGCTTGATTGCGTGAATGACCTGCAGTTTGGTAAAGATTACGCAAAAACACTGAAGATTTGGCAGGCGCGCTTTCTTGAAAATTGGCCGAAATTAGAGCCCATGGGTTTTGATCAAAGGTTTAAGCGCCTATGGAAGTTTTATCTGTCCTATTGTGAAGCTGGCTTTTTGCAAGGGAATATCGACGTAAGACAGATGGTTTTTGCAAAACCTTCTTAAACTAAATATGTGTGAATGACAGTTTAATAGCCTCAAATTTTTGAGGCTTTTATTCATGACCTTCAAAATAAAGCGCATTACCATTGATGCAATAGCGTAATCCTGTTGGTGGTGGGCCATCTTCAAAAACATGTCCAAGATGAGCATCACATTTTTTGCAATGGACTTCAGTTCTGTTCATGAAAAAAGAGCGATCTTCTTTTTCGCCAACGGCATCATTGTCCATTTTATCGTAAAAGCTTGGCCAGCCGCAGGCGCTTTCATATTTTGCGCCGCTTTCAAACAAAGGCTCACCGCAGCATACGCAGTAATATTGCCCTGGTTCTTTGTTATGCAAGAAGGGACCAGTGCCGGCACGCTCTGTGCCGGATTCACGTGTGATACGATATTGCTCTTCTGTTAGCTGCTCTCGCCATTCAGCATCAGTTTTTGTAATTTTGTCCATTCAATTCACCATATATTCAAATGATTAAAGCAGGTTATTAAACTTAAAAATCATATTACCATTATAATCTATTGATTTAAAACGCGAATAGCACCTTTAGCCGCACTGCTTGTCATGGATGCATAAGCTTTAAGCGCTGTTGATATTGCTCTTTTTCTTGGCTTCACAGGCTTCCAGCCTTTTTCATCTTGTATTTTACGGCGCTGTTCTAAAATATTATCTTCAACAGCAAGGTTGATAGAGCGATTAGGAATATCAATTTCAATGACATCACCATGCTCCACAAGGCCTATAGCGCCTCCTTCGGCAGCTTCTGGTGAAACGTGACCAATAGAAAGTCCAGATGTTCCCCCAGAGAAACGACCATCTGTGATAAGGGCGCAGTCTTTACCCAAGCCTTTAGATTTTAAATAGCTTGTTGGATATAGCATTTC
>WTKA01000055.1:4671-6050 GCA_011524605.1 Hyphomicrobiales bacterium
CGAATAACACCGCCTTCACGGTCATCATCAACGCTATCATATTGACGTGATTGTGAAAATGCTGTCTGTGTTGGAACGCCGCCAGGTGCTGCACGATAAAAATCAATTACGGATTGATCTGAAGTCTGCGCAATATCCCATTGAGCAATTGCATCGCCGATTGTTTTTGAGTGGACAGTAGGTGATGATGAATCTAAGAGACCTGCGCGATCAAGCTCGCCTAAAATGGCAAAAATACCGCCCGCCCGATGAACATCTTCCATATGCACATCGTCTTTTGCTGGTGCAACTTTACATAAAACAGGCACTTTTCGTGATAATTCATCAATAGTTGACATGGAAAAATCAATTTCGCCTTCATGGGCAATTGCGAGTAGGTGCAAGACTGTATTCGTTGAGCCGCCCATGGCAATATCTAATGTCATGGCATTTTTAAAAGCAGCAAGAGAGCCGATATTGCGCGGGAGAACTGTTTCATCATCTTGCTCATAATAGCGTTTTGCCAGCTCGACAATTTTCTCGCCAGCTTCTAAGAAGAGGCGTTTTCTGTGTGAATGGGTGGCAAGGGTTGAGCCATTGCCCGGCAGAGACAAGCCGAGAGCTTCTGTTAGGCAATTCATGGAGTTTGCGGTAAACATACCAGAGCAAGAACCGCATGTTGGGCAAGCAGAGCGCTCAATTTCTTGGACACGCTCATCAGAAATATTTTCATCAGCTGCCGCAACCATCGCATCAACCAGATCAAGTGCCTTTTCAACACCATCTTCTAAGATGATTTTACCCGCTTCCATGGGCCCGCCCGAAACAAATATTGTCGGAATATTAAGGCGCATAGAGGCCATTAGCATGCCTGGGGTAATTTTATCACAATTAGAAATACAAATCATTGCATCAGCGCAATGGGCATTGACCATATATTCTACGCTATCAGCGATAAGATCACGGGAGGGCAAGGAGTAGAGCATGCCATCATGACCCATCGCAATGCCATCATCAACAGCAATCGTGTTAAATTCTTTTGCCACGCCGCCAGCTTTTTCTACTTCACGGGCAACCATTTGACCAAGGTCTTTTAAGTGGACATGACCAGGGACAAATTGAGTGAAAGAATTGACAATAGCAATAATTGGTTTGCCAAAATCACTGTCTTGCATACCAGTTGCGCGCCATAAGCCGCGTGCGCCTGCCATATTACGGCCATGGGTTGAGGTGCGTGAACGGTAAGCTGGCATATTTTTCTCCACTTTATTAATCTTTGAAAAGATATTTAGCGTAGTTCATGGTTGAAAAGCAAATTGATTTTTGGGTTTTTTATTTTATTTTGCTTTATTTGAAATACTTTTCCCCGCACTTGATGCGGGTTTTTTTTGAATACGCTC
>WTKA01000064.1 GCA_011524605.1 Hyphomicrobiales bacterium
CTATTACCCGCAAGGCTCATTGCGCAGGCCAGGCTTGAAAGAATTAAAAAATCTAAACTCATCAATTAATTAAATGAGTTTTATATATTTTCAATATGTAATTGTCGTTCATCCCCTAAAAGCTTAGGCTCAGGACGTGATTATTTAGTCCGTTCTGCACCAATAGATTTACATTGTGAACGGACAAGAAAGCGATGGAACTACTTGTAATTTCAAGCTTTTTTGACGTATTCATGATGTAAATATATGGTGCCCTTTGGGTTTGAGTTAAAAGCATTATTTGTCAAAAATACAGCTTCAACAATAGACAAACTATTCTTTTGCTTTATTTTTATCCACTTAATACTTTTAATTCAAACAGAATTGAACAAAATTAATAGGTCCTGAGCCTAGCTTTTGAGCCTAAGATATTAAAGGCAAGTCACGCCAATGGGGATGGATCATTATCTGCACTCTGTATCCTTATGAGCAGCGATGCTTTTTTGCAAATAGCGCCAAGCAATTAGCATAAGTTGCAAAACTGATAAATC
Organism: Hyphomicrobiales bacterium; assembly: GCA_011524605.1. GTDB lineage: Bacteria > Pseudomonadota > Alphaproteobacteria > Rhizobiales > WTKA01 > WTKA01. The sequence goes on from WTKA01000064.1 coordinate 531, forward strand.
CAGCTTTATTCATAAAAAACAAGAGCATATTTCTTTTTTAATTCCTAAAAACATGATCTAATTAATTCTAAATTAACCATAAAATAGAATAATATTACTTATAAATATAATCAATTAAAGGTACTAAAGCTGTGCTTGCTTCCAGAAAATATTTTCATTCTATAAAGAGTTGTTTTGTCATTCTCTCAATGACAACTCTCAGCGCTTGTGTTTCACATCCTAAAAATGTGACAAGCTATTCTGAAAACTACAGCTATGGCGCAGCATTTAAAGGGACATTGCGCTGGGTAGAGCCAATATATTTACCTGACGCTTTTCCAGAAGTTAATTTTAGCGAAGCGAGTGGCAATATTGGCAGTTTAATCGCAGCATCATTATGGAAAACAAATGAATATTTAGATCAGCTTATAAGTATATCAGAAGCTGCAGGGACAGGTGTTGGGGCAGAGCTAGAGAGATTAGGCAAAGGCTATTACTGCCAATATTTTGTAGAGCTGCAAGAGGGTGGACTTTTAACATCTATTTTAACAGAAAGGCTTCAACTTGATGCCTTTACAATGGATGAAGAGGAAAGTGATTTATTTGATGATGAGTATGATGAAGAAGATTATGCGGAAGCAGAAAATCTAGAGTTTAGCAAACAGAAGCAGGCGGCACTGAAAAATAATGCAGCTGAGGAAGTGGAAGAGAGTGACGAAACAATTGATCCAAATGCGCTTTTTTCTGAAGATACAAATATGATTGTTGTTATCAATTCATGTTCAAATATTCCCTTAGAAGCAGAGGTCATTGTGTCTAAATATGAAGGTGTGATGACAATTTCAAAAATGCCTAAAGCTTTAAGCAACTATTTAAAAATGAAAGGGGATAAAATCTCTAAATAATCAAGTCTTGAGCCTAGAGATCTTATTAAGTTATGCATTTAAATTGATGTCATTTAAATGGAAAAATGAGCGGTCTTACCCGCTCATGAATATTGTTGCATAGCTGACTTTCAATATCGCTTTGACCAATAAATAATTTTATCGCATGTTGTAATCTTTTTGTTTTGGATCACAGTCCACCCAAAAATTAAAGCTGGCATCTGCAGCGACAAAAAGAGGTTGACCCATTTTTTTGTCATCAGAGGGGCCGTAGAATGAATAGGAATATTCTGAGCCTTTCACAGGGAAATATTCATACCAAAAGTTTTTTGAAACAAAATTTTGAACAAATTCTTGCATAAGCTCGTCTCTCGCTTCATTATATTTTTGTCTTAAATCTGCAGGCAAATCATCTTCCGGCTGTGGAATATGATAGTCAGATGGATTAAACTCAAAATCATCCGCTATTTCTGTTTCATTTTTTTTATTAAACCCTAATTTTTGATCATTCTCTTTTTCATAGGCTGCTATCATGGTCGATAATAATTCATCTTCTTTTTGTATGAATTTTTCATCTAAGTCGCTTTTTTTATAAAATTTATTTGGCTCTTTTATGCTACAAGCCACAAAAATATTCGGCTCACAACTATTAAAATCCATTTGTAAATTAGAATAATTATTATTAAGATAGCAAGTCACCATCACGTCTTTGGTTGGATGTTTTTTTGCTATCTCACCATCGCTCGCAAAACTGGAGCCTGATATAAAGATCAAAGCAATTTTAAGGAAAGAAAATCTGTTAAAACGCATTGGAACACTCCGTCAACTTTTTACCTTTTTAAACTACAAATTGTCTTTGATGCCACCAGCAGATTGTTCTGCTAATGGCTTTGCGTGTGATTATATTACCATTTAAAACATTGAGCTGCAGGACAATGGTTTGGCGGGTTCATTCTTACTGCAGTTGTACGATTATAAACATGGTTTGTTACTTGCCTAAAATGTGCCATGACATTTGAACAAGTAGAAAGTGAGTGCGAACTATATGAGGCATCTGGGCAATAATTATTTATCCAATCCTAGTCATATCCATTTTGATATAGGATTTCATGGTAAGTATTATTCCTAACACTTGCTCGTCTCATACCATCACAAATATCGTCATCCCTGCGACCAAATGAATGCGTTGTGCTCCATCGGCCAATCCTTTCACAAGTATATTCGCTGCGTGTGAAGGCATGAACGCCTACCGCCCCTGTCATGAAAAACATTTTTCCACAGTCATAGTGGGATCTGATTTCAGCAATAAAACGACCATGTCCATGGTGTGTAAGGCATATTCTTGAACCTGGTTGGGCACTCGCTGTGTTAGCTGTGAGCATTTAACCTGTAAACATTGCTGCTGCTAATGCAACCATTGATGAAAGGGTTTTAAGTTTACGTAGCATATCTTCCTCCATGTATGCTTCAATATTTCATATATACCTGATGCATAGTATTAATAAATTAACTACTCTAAGTAAAATAATAATCTACTTAAAGTAGGTTATAAATATTTGTAATAAACTTTAGTATAAACAGGCTATGCTATGTATTTCTTTATACAGCCTGTGTCACAGACCAAGTTTGAGCACCATATAGCCAGTGTTCCTCAAGGTCTTGCTGTGCTTTGGGTGTAAGACAGTAATCGCTTAATTTATTTTGCGACATATTTTTCCCGCATGCGTAATTTAAATTCATTGAAATCAAACGGTTCTGGTTCACCGCTATTTTCGCCTTCAATGATGGCTTGACGCAATATTTCTATTGCGGTTGTTCGCTCTTGATCCTTACGGATAAGGTGTCGAACATAATCGCTTGTATTGCTGAATTTTCCATCGGATAGCTGAGCCTCAACCCATGTTTTCATGGGATCGGGTAATGATACATTCATTGTTGCCATTGAAACAAAATGATGTATTTGGATGCAAAAGCGTTAATCACGCATCAAACCGTTCTTCCCAGTTTTGGCCAGCATAAAAAATCTTAGGATTGTCGCGCTTTTATCAACTTATTCCAAAAAGGGCGAGTGATATCATTTCGTGTGTGGCGGTTTATAGCCGTATGGATAAGCCTAAAATAGATCATCTATATAGTGAAATGGTATAAATCATTTGAACTTGATCGAAAGAAATTATAAAGAGATACGAGAACTCATTTTTTCTAAGCTTTGTATATACATAAATATCTGAAAATAAGAACATATTCTATTTGTATACATAGCTGTATGATAGCTAAAAGTAGAAGCGACTATTTATGGTAAACCTTTTAAAAAGCATTTGGTCTTATCGGCAATTTATATTGAGGTCAATTAAAAATGACGTGATAAATCAGTATATAAGAAGTAAGTTGGGCGCAGCTTGGGCACTCTTAAACCCTATTACTCAAGTTTTAATTTATGCCCTGATTTTTTCTAATATCCTTGCTATTAAATTACCTGAAATTGGTAATAAATATGCCTATGCAATTTATTTAATGGCTGGGTTATTAGCCTGGAATTTATTTTCTGACACAATTAGCCGTTGCTTGACCCTATTTATTGACAATGCCAATTTGCTTAAAAAAATGCAATTCCCACGGATTACCTTGCCTGTAATTGTGATGGGAACCAGTTTTGTTAATAATATGCTGCTTTTCTTCTCTATAGTTGTGATTTTTCTACTGATTGGTCATCAGTTCACTTGGCATATTTTGCTTATTTTTCCTCTGACCGTCTTACTTTTTTTATTTGCCCTTGCTATTGGGTTATTTTTAGGCGTGTTAAATGTTTTTGTGCGAGATATAGGTCAAGCTGTTCCAGTTATTTTACAAATTGGCTTTTGGTTCACACCCATTGTTTATCCGCTTAATATTGTTCCTGAACCCTATCAGCATCTTTTAGCATTAAATCCTGTTTTTCATTTTACACAGGCCTATCAAGCTATTTTAGTTTATGGGCAATTACCAGAATTTTCTTCAATAGTGCTTGTGGCAGGGCTTTGTCTCATTTCACTCTTTTTTAGCCTCGTTTTATTTCGCCGCGCGCAGGCAGAAATGGTGGATGTTTTATGAGCGTTTTAAAGATAAATAATTTGGGTAAATCCTATCGTCGTTATCGCAGTGAACTGCACCGTATTGGTAATTGGTTTGGCTTAAATAAAGCGCCATGTGAGGAAAATTGGGTGCTGCGTCACATTAATTTTGATATCAAAAAGGGTGAAGTTATCGGTCTCATTGGGAGAAATGGTGCAGGTAAAAGTAGTTTACTCAAGATGATTACAGGGACAACACATCCTAATGAAGGCTCTATTGAGGTGAAGGGGCGGATTGCTGCTATTTTAGAGCTTGGCATGGGCTTTAATCCAAATATGACAGGGCGGCAAAATGCTTATTATGCAGCCAGTATTATGGGGTTTTCACAAGGTGAAATTGATGCTGCCATTGAAGATATTGAAAATTTTACAGATATTGCTGAGTATTTTGATGCACCCATGCGCACTTATTCAAGTGGTATGCAGGCAAGATTGTCCTTTGCTGTTGCGACTGCATGGCGGCCTGAAATATTAATCGTTGATGAAGTTTTATCCGTTGGAGATATGGCTTTTCAAGCCAAATGTTTTCAGCGTATTCGTGCATTTAAGGAAGAGGGTACAACCTTACTGATTGTATCCCACGATAAATCGGCTGTTTTATCTCTTTGTGATCGCCTGATTTTAATTGAAAAAGGGACTTTACTTAAAGATGGAGTTCCTGAAGAAGTTTTTGATTATTACAATGCTCTTGTTGCTGTAGAAGATACTAATACGGTTGAAATTACACAGCTGGAAAATGGGAAAGTTCAAACCCTTTCAGGTACACAAGAGGCACGGATAACGCAGATAGCCTTACAAAATAGTAAGGGCGAGACAGTCGACACCGTCATTGTTGGGGAGACGGTAAATGTTAAAATTCAAGTAGAAGTCTATGAAGATATTCCAAGCCTTGTACTGGGATGTGGTATTAAAAACTTGATCGGTGAAATGATCTTTGGGAGCAACACCTATCATTATGATAAAATTATACCATCTCCTCAAAAAGGAGACCTTTATGAATTTACGGTCTCTTTTGATGTAAATTTGGGGACTGGCGGTCACTCTATTCATGTCTCCTTAACGGAAACGGATAATCATATAGATAAAAACTTCCATATGATTGATTGTGCATTGACTTTTAATGTTATAAACATCCATAAACCATTCTTTGTTGGGCATAGTTGGAATGATATGCACTTTGATTATAGGAAAAAGGACAAATAATGGTTTATAAAACTTCTTTCCCTTTTATTGCCAAGCTTTTAAATAAGCAGGTAGAAGACCCTATAATCGCAATAGACGTAGGATGCCGATGGGGTTTTGCAGATAAATTTCTGTCATTAGAAGAAGGCATTCAGCTTTATGGTTTTGATCCTGATCAGGATGAGTGTGCGGCTTTAGAAAAACGTTATAATGCACAAAATATTCATCTGATCCCATTAGGATTGTCTAATGAAGTAGGGCAAAAAAAACTCTACATCACCAAAGAGCCTGCCTGTAGTTCTCTTTACAAGCCCTCTTCTTACCTCACAGATAGAATGCCAGCCCTTCAATGTGCAAAAGAAGAAAAGCAGGCGGATATTGATGTCACCACGCTTGATATATGGGCCAAAGATAACGATATCACACGGATCGATTATCTTAAACTTGATACACAAGGATCAGAATATGATATTTTGCAAGGGGGCAATAGGCTTTTAAGTACAGTGCGATTTCTAGAGATTGAAGTTGAGTTTAATCCTATTTATGAAGGACAGCCACTCTTTTCAGATATTGATTTATTTTTACGCTCTAAGGGGTTGGAGCTTTGGGGCTTTAAAAATTTTGTCCATTATGGTGAGGGTGAGGATAGCGAGATATTATTAGCGCCAAGATATGTCCATTATGATGAAAATCAATATGAAACACCCGCGCGTGGGGGGCAGCTCTTTTGGGCCGATGCGATTTATGTTCACAAAGATATTGTTCGCGCGCAAAGTAGTATTATTGGTAAGGGGCAAAGGCGGCGAGATCTCATTTTAGCGGATGCTTTAGGTATGCATGATATTGCAAATCGTCTTCATGATAGATCAAAAGGAATTACCTAAGTATGGACTTTATTTCTTACGCCCAAAATTTTGAAGACATCATGCTTTGGCGCGCTTTACAGCATGTAAAAAATGGTTTTTACATTGATGTTGGTGCTAACGATCCAAATATGGATTCAGTGACAAAAGCCTTTTATCTTCGAGGATGGAACGGTATTAATATTGAGCCTGTTACACAATGGCATGAGGCTCTTGTTCAACATCGGCCAAATGATATCAACTTATGTATAGCTGTTGGTGCTCAAAAAGGGGCATTAACTTTATATAATATTCCTGATACAGGGCTAGCAACCCATGACCATACAATAGCACAAAATCATGGATATAGCATCGATGAAATTCAAGTTGATTTAGATAGCTTGACGAATATCATTGAGCAGCATGGTGTTGACAAAGATATTCATTTTTTAAAAGTTGATGTGGAGGGGTTTGAAGGAGAAGTTATCAAAGGTATCGATCTGGAAAAGCATCGCCCTTGGATTATTTTAGTTGAATCAACTCAGCCAAATTCACAAGAAGAGTCTTTTGAAGAATGGGATGAAATTATTGTGGGCTCCCAATATAAATTTGTTTATTTTGATGGGCTTAACCGTTTTTATCTTGCGCAAGAACATGAGGCATTGGAAACATATTTTCAAGCGCCCCCAAATGTTTTTGATAACTTTTATAGTTACCATTTTAAACATTATTATGATAGAAGTCATGATCAAGAAAGGCATTTGTTAGAGCAGCAAAAGCAAATAAAAAATCAGTCAAACCATATTATTGCGTTACAACATGAATTAAACACTGTTCTCACCTCAAAATCATGGCGTTTGATAACAAAGATACAGCGCCAAAGGCATTTTATTCGGTCTTTTCGTTCTAAGTGTAAACACTGGTTGCGCATGAGGATGGACTATCTCTTTAAAAAATATATTAGGCATGCCCTCTTATCTTTAAGGCAGTGTGCGGAATCTATTCCTTTTCTTAAAAAATGTGCTTTGCGCTTTAAAAATTACTTTCCATCCTTGAGCTATCGGTTTGTTGCATTGAGTTCAGATAATATAGAAAATGATCTTTTTGATACCTACGGCAGTATAGTTCTTTCAGATGATATCAAACTTGAAACAGATGATTTATTGCATCGTAAGGGGTGTGATGAGCAACATATTATTTCAGTAGAACAGTTATTGTACATTGCATCAAAGGACCTTTAAAGATGACAAGATGCTATTTAAGCAATGCAATAGGTTTTGAAAAAAACGCTATTATTCAAGAAGATATTACCTTTGGCAAAGCGCATTATTCTTGGAAAATTATTGCTAACCTTTATGAGACATCTCTATCAAAAATGGGGATCACTATAAAAAATGTGAAGCGCCCCGAAATTTTTCAAACAGATATTGCGCGTAAAACCTTGGACGTGCAGCCAGGTGATTTCCATTTATCCATTAAACCCATTGAGGAAATTAGATATTTTGAAGGGATCCCTAATTATTTTGTTTGCGGTTGGGAATTTGCAGAATATCCAGATCATAGTATAGAGGGAAATCCTTTTTATAATTTTCAGAATATTCTTAAAAAGGCAGATAAAATCCTCTGTTGGACAAATTACCAGGCTCAAAATTTACAGGATTTAAATATTAAAGCAGAGGTTTTGCCTCCAGCAATTATAACAGACCTACCATCTGCTGTTCAAAAAGATAGTTTAAGCCCTATAAAAGCTTGGGTTTTTGATACTATGAAAAAGCCAGATGATATCGATACTGTGAACATTTTTGGCTATAATTTTGACAATTATGCCGAGAAAATAAAATTTTTAGCTATTTTAAACCCTTTTGATAAGCGTAAAAATTTTGGTGCTATGATTGAGGCTTTTCACGCCTTTGCGCAAGATCGAGATGATGTTGTGCTTTTTGTTAAAATCATCTCAGATGAAAAAAGATTTGGTGCTATTCACACGAATGAATTCCTTAAAACAAAATGCAATATTAAAGGTCAATCGGATAATATTATCTTTTTTTCTGATCTCTTATCTTCTCTGGACATGAATACTCTTTATTCTCTTGTTGATTTTTATCTCTGTAGCTCATCTGTAGAAGGGCTTAATTTACCGATTATAGAAGCGATGCGTTTTGGCGTTGTGCCTATATCAACCTGGAACTCCGCTATGGGCACCTATCTCAGTGAACATATTTCTTATCCTATCGCCAGCGCTAAAGTGCGTGATGCAAATAGCAGTAATATCTTATCATCTTATATGCCTTTCACACATTATCCAACAACGAAAGCAGATGTTTTAGAGGCACTGCATGCAGCCTATCAGGATAAAAAACAATCGCCCTCACTTTACCAGGGCAAATCTGATGCAGCGGTGCAGCTTGTGCATAATAAATTTGGGCAAGAAGCCTTTGAAGCGCAGTTTCACTCTATTATAGGAGGTGATCTTGAACAATAAGCTCATATTTGAAATATCACCTCTTATCACTGATAAATATACAGGTATTAGTAATGTTGTTTATGAATTAGCAAAGCGATTTTTAAATGACACGGATGTAGATGTTACTTTTTGTAATGGCAGCCAAATCCTAAAAAAAGCGATGATCCAGTCGATCATTGAGCATAAATCATGTAAAAAAATGCCTTCTCATCTTTTTGGGGAAAAACTAAATCATAGTATGGTAGATGTGCCTATTTTATTTTCAAACGTAAAAAATACCAATATGGCATTTAATAATCAATTCCAAATTGTATATGATTTATCGCCTTTTCTCACGCCAGAATGTCATCATAAAGATAATGTGCATCACCATACAAAAAACTTTGAAGAAGATATTCAACAGTGTAAGGGTCTTATCACAATTTCTCATTCTGTTGAAAAGCACCTCAACACTTATTTCGGGCTGAGCCATATCAAAACTTCTTATTTAGGTATTGGGCATGATATTACCGATACGGAGCAGCTTCAAACGCGTCTTGATAGTCACAACTTAGCTGTAGAACCTTATCTCCTGATTTTAGGCACCATAGAACCACGTAAAAATATTTCTTTAGTTTTGCGTTGGTTACAGCATGACAAATCTATTCTTGAGCGGTATCGTCTCATCATAATAGGCAATGATGGCTGGAATATTACTTTTCAAGACCTGATACAAGAATATGGTTTAGAAGCGGATATTGCAAGTGGGCGCATCAAGCGCCTTGGCTATATTGATGATAAGCAAAAAGAAAATATTGTAAAATTTGCTTCAGCTTTGATATTTCCGTCCTTTTTTGAGGGGTTTGGTTTGCCTCTGTTAGAGGCGATGAGTTTGAAAACGCCTGTCATTTCCTCTTGTAGCAGCTCATTGCCGGAAGTTTTAGGTGAGCATGGTTTTTACTTTAACCCCGAATGTATTGATAGCTTAAAAATTGCTTTTGAGCAGTTTGAGCAAAAAAATCAAGACGGCAGCATAGAGAGTATGATTACAGACGCTTATGAGCGTTCGAAGCAGTTTTCATATAACCAATTTTATCAGGACGTTAAAAATTATGTCCTTCAAATCAGTTAGCTCTATAACAGAGCATGTATCTATGCCTTAAGGCATCTCTATTATAAAAGGAATAATCCATTGTCGGTAGCAATTATCACAGGTATCACAGGGCAAGATGGAGCTTATTTAGCTCAACTCTTACTTGATAAAAATTACACGGTTTACGGTGCTTACCGTCGTACCGCATCAACAAATTTTTGGCGCAGTGAAGACTTAGGCATAAAAGATCATCCAAATTTACACTTTATTGAATATGATCTCACTGATGTTGGGTCTTCTATTCGTTTGTTAGAGCGCACAGGCGCAACTGAAGTCTATAATTTGGCCGCACAAAGTTTTGTAGGTGTGTCCTTTGACCAGCCCAATACAACGGCGCAAATTACGGGCTTAGGGGCTGTTAATCTGCTTGAGGCTATTCGTATCGTCAATCCAAAAATTCGTTATTATCAAGCAAGTACATCTGAAATGTATGGTCTTGTGCAAGCTGTGCCACAATCAGAAGACACGCCTTTTTATCCACGTAGCCCTTATGGTGTTGCTAAATTATACGCCCATTGGATGACTGTTAATTATCGTGAAAGTTATGATATTTTTGGAACAAGTGGTATCTTGTTTAATCATGAATCTCCCTTGCGCGGTCTAGAATTTGTGACACGTAAAATCACAGATGGCTTAGCGCGGATTAAGCTTGGCTTACAATCTCATCTTGAACTGGGTAATATGGAAGCAAAACGAGATTGGGGATTTGCAAAAGACTATGTAGAAGGTATGTGGCTTATGTTGCAAGCGGAAAAAGCCGATACTTACGTCTTAGCAACAGGTCGCACAGAAACCGTTAAAGAATTTGTCGAAATGACATGTAAATCTTTAGAGATAGATATTGCATGGAAGGGTGAGGGTGTTGATGAAGTTGGGATTGATACAAAATCCAATAAAGAGATCATCAAAGTAAACCCGAAATTTTATCGCCCTGCAGAGGTAGATTTATTAATTGGCAACGCAGAAAAAGCAAAGAGAGAATTGGGCTGGGAAGCACAAACAACTTTAGAGCAATTATGTGATATGATGGTGCAAGCTGATTTATCTCGCATTGATAAGGGAATTTCATTCTAATGCAACGTGCGCTCATTACTGGGATCACAGGGTTTACAGGGCAATATTTAGCTGCTGAACTCTCAGATATAGGATTTGAGGTTTTTGGCACAACAACAAATTCAAAGCCATCTAATCCCAGCTGTGAATTTAATGTTGATTTACGTGATGCTGAGAGCTTGAAAAAAGTTGTTAATGATGTGAAGCCGGATGTCGTTGCGCATCTGGCTGCCATTTCATTTGTAGGGCATGATGATAGTTCCCAAATTTACACAACAAATATTGTGGCAACCCGCCATTTATTGGAAGCTTTATCTACAGCACATAAAAAGCCTCATTCTGTTTTGCTTTCCAGCAGTGCAACGGTTTATGGTACTGGAGCGCAAAGCCCTTTATCTGAAACAGCTCCTTTCAACCCAATGAATGATTATGGAATTAGTAAAATGGCGATGGAGAAGTTAGCAGCCTTATGGTTGGATAAACTACCTCTTTTCATCACAAGGCCTTTTAATTATACAGGGATTGGACAAGCGGATAATTTTCTTATCCCAAAAATTATGCGTCATTTCCGCGAAGGATTAAAAGATATTGAGTTGGGAAATCTTGATGTATATCGTGATTTTTCAGATGTACGCGATGTTGCTAAAATCTACCAAAGGCTGATCACATTGGCACCTCAGGGCAAAATAGTGAATATTTGTTCAGGTCAAGCTATCTCTTTACAACAAATTATTTCTATGATGTCTGAAATTGCAGGTTATGAAATAAATGTTCATATTAATCCACAATTTGTGCGGGACAATGAAGTAAAGCTCCTTAAGGGGTCTCCTGATTATCTCGATACGCTTATTGGAAAATATGAGAGAATAGCATTTCAAGATACACTTAAATGGATGTATCAAGGAGAGCGTTAAATGCGCATTGGGATAGATGCTCGGTTGCTTTCAGAGCCATTAACGGGCATTGGGCGCTATAGCTATGAAATAATCAGGGCTTTGATTACTCACAAGCAGCATGATTTTTATATTTATAGCCCTCAGCCCTTTTCTATGGAGCAATATGATCATGTCACATATAGGCATGAGGGCTTTCAGGGGCGGTTATCGCGTCTATTTTGGGCTCAAACCTATCTTCCCTTTTGGGCGCATAAAGACAAGCTGGATGTTTTTTGGGGCACAACCCATCGCTTAGCGCCTTTTTTACCCCAATCATGTGCGAAAGTGGTGACCATTCATGATTTAGTCTACCTTTATGCACCCGAAACAATGCGACCTTCGTCGTTTTTTGCAGAGAAACTACTCTTGCCCCAGGCAATTAAGCGGGCAGATTATATTCTTGCAGATTCAAAGAATACAGCACAAAATATCAATGTTCATTTTCCGCGACAAGATATAAAAATAGCAACAGTTTATCCTGCTGCCTCCCAAATGCCCGCGCCTCTTCCCTTTTCCAATTTATCAACGTTGGGGATTTCTAGCACTTATTTTTTATTTGTCGGCACTTTAGAACCGCGCAAAAATCTTGCCCGCTTGTTAGAAGCATATGGCCGTTTGAGTGCCCATGACAAAGCAAAAGCAAAATTAGTGATTGCAGGAGGTAAAGGATGGGGGAATGTTCATATTGACGAGCTGATTAGTAAATTTAATTTGCAAGATGATGTTATTCTTACGGGTTATGTTAGTGAAGAAGCCCTTGCCACTCTTTATGCCCATGCATTATTTTTAGCAATGCCATCCTTATATGAAGGGTTTGGCTTGCCTATTATTGAATCTTTCTCCTTTGGTGTACCCGCTTTAACATCTCATTGCTCCTCCATGCCTGAAGTAGGGGGCGATGCTGCTATTTTGGTCGATCCTTTCAATGTGGATGAGATTAAAAAGGGAATTATAACCCTGTTAGATAAATCTCAAAGGCAGAGATTAGCGCAAAAAACCCATGATCAACTTATTCAATTTTCTTGGAAAAAAGCAGCAAACCAGCTTATCAATATCTTTGAAGATTTGGAGCTTCAGTGAAAGTCATAACGAAATGAAAATTTTGCATTTTTATAAAACAGCTCTTCCAACAAGCTATGGAGGCGTACAAACTTTTATCGATAGTTTATGCCGTCATACGGCTTCATTGGGCTGTGATAATAAGGTATTATCCTTGTCTCCGCATCCGCATAAAAGCCCTATACAAATGCAAGATGGCTATAAAGTTTATGAAGTTCAAGAAAATTTTCATCTTGCGTCTACAAGCTTTTCTTATGCAGCCTATGGAGCCTATAAAAAATTAGGAGAAGAAGCAGATCTTATTCATTTGCATTTTCCCAATCCCTTCGCCGATATCTTGCATTTCATAACCGCTTTAAATAAGCCCACATTGCTAACTTATCATTCCGATATTGTGAAACAAAAAATGTTGTCCATTTGTTACCAGCCCTTGCAGCATGCTTTTTTAAAAAATATGCACCATATTGTAGCAACCTCCCCCAACTATCTTGCTTCAAGCAAAACATTGCAAAAATATTCGGAAAAAACCTCAATCATTCCCATTGGCATCGACATGGACATCGCAGCGCATAAACCGAAATTGTGTGAGCGTTTTTCTTATTGGCAGGAAAAGTTACAAAAACCTTTTTTTCTTTTTTCTGGCGCCTTACGCTATTATAAGGGGATAGATATAGCCCTAAAAGCCGTTGCCAATACGAATATACGTCTTGTTATAATGGGGGGCGGGGGCATTGAAGCAGAGCTGAAAGAGCGAGCCGCAGCTTTGAATTTAGAAAATGTAGATTTTTTAGGATATGTCAGTGAGGAAGATAAGGCTATTTTGTTAGACTTATGCTATGGTTTTGTTTTTCCCTCAAATCAGCGTTCTGAAGCCTTTGGGATTTCGTTGCTCGAAGCTGCTGCTTATGCCAAACCCCTCATATCTTGTGAAATTGGGACAGGTACAACTTACATTAATCTTCACAATGAAACAGGGCACGTCATTGCGCCAAATGACCATACGCAGCTACGCGAAGCCATGCAATATCTGCTGAACCATCCTGAGGAAGCGCGACAAATGGGTCTAAAAGCCCAACAACGCGCGCGTGACCTCTTTACCGCCGAACAGCAAGCAACATCTTATGTCAATCTTTATAAAAAACTAGGAGCCGAACTCAATTCATCCAGCACCTGATTATAAATATAGATATCATATTTAGAAAATTGATGGCGCGCTTTTTAAATCCAGTTACAAGCCTTCGCACTTGACTTTAAAAATGATCTTATTTTTAAATGGAAAGTCGAATGATAACAAAAAGATATAGCCTAAATATGTCTTCAAAATAAATTAGTTAGGCTATAAGAACCTCTCTAAAATTTCAATACTTATACTATTATGCTAAGAGAGGCCTATCATTGATAGAAAATTTTTATCATCATATCTCTATCATCCGCTTTTAATACATAACTTAAATAGTCCAGGAATTTATATCGTGACATATAGATCAGAAATAGATGGTTTAAGAGCCATAGCCGTTCTTTATGTTCTTCTTTATCATGCAAAATTCGTCATTTTTGGCATAGAAAGGTTCCAAGGGGGGTTTATAGGTGTTGATATCTTCTTTGTGATAAGCGGATATCTGATTACCTATATCATTCTCACCGAGCTACAAAAAAATCATCGCTTTAACCTTCTTGCTTTTTATGATCGGCGTGCCAGACGTATATTGCCGATGCTTTTCCTTGTTCTTACAGCTTGTCTTCCATTTGCATGGCATTATTTATTGCCGCTAGATTTAGTCAATTTTGCTCAAAGTAGCTTATCTGCCATTGGGTTTAGTTCGAATATTTTTTTCTATTTTTCAACAACAGAATATGGCGCGGATAGTGCACAGCTAAAGCCGCTCTTGCATACATGGAGCTTGGGGGTTGAAGAGCAATTTTATATTCTTCTTCCCCTCGCCCTACCTTTATTGTGGAAACGGGCGCCGAAAGCTATTTTACCAATATTTTTCATTATGGCATATATGAGCCTACACTATGCACAAATCATGCAAGAGCGAGATAGCCAACTCAATTTCTTTTTGCCATTTTCTCGGTTTTGGGAGCTCTTAGCAGGATCACTTTTAGCATATAAAGAACTCAAATATGGCAGATACAAACAAAGTATAGCCACACAAATTATCCCTATCATTGGTGCTATTTTAATTGTTTATAGCCTGTTTTATTTTAATGCAGATACTCCCCACCCCAGTTTAAAAACACTCATTCCCGTTTTCGGTGTGATGCTTCTTATTGCTTTTTGCTCTGGTCAAGATTTAATAAGTAAAATTTTATCTGCAAAGCCCTTGGTTTCTTTAGGCCTTCTGAGCTATTCCCTTTATCTATGGCATTTCCCCATCTTCGCTTTTGGTCGTATTCATACCACCAATCCTTCCAATGGTGATAAGCTTGGATGGATCGCTCTTGCCTTGCTGCTGGCCATTTTTTCTTTCTTTTGTGTAGAAAGAGTGTTCAGAAATAGAGCACGGATCAGTTCAAAAACTTTTTATGCCACCCTCTTAGCAGCCTTATGCGTATTACTCTTTATAAATATCAACTTCATCACACATGCAGGATATAAAAGCCGCATTCCAGCTATTTTATCAAAGGAAGATTTAGATGTTTTATCATGGGAAATATTTAAACAAGACGGCAAATTATGTTTAAATAGACGCTCTGACTTTTGTCATATCCATCATGATGAGGCGAATATAACAGTTCATGCACTAGGCGACAGCCATTTTTCTGCCTTCTCCCCTCAGCTTCAGCAAGCATTAGCAACAGATTTCAACTATATAGAAGCTAATAGAGGTGGCTGTCCCTTTGTTTTGAATGTGAACCAAATTACGCTCGATGGAACCCGCCACCATGAATGCCATGTTGATACACAAAAAATGAGATATGAAAGCATTCCTGAAACCCCCTCCATCATTTTATTCGGCGGTCGCTTTCCACTTTATCTCAGCTCTCGTTATTTTGATAACCAAGAAGGGGGCGTTGAAGGGGACGTATATGATCTTTTTCAACCCATTCATAAAGAAAGTTTTGAAGATGCAATTCGTCAAACAATCGAATTACTTTTAAAAGAAGGGCATGAAGTTATCCTTTTATATCCCATCCCTGAGGTTGGGGTTCATGTCCCAAAACATATTTTTAATGCACTGAAAGGCAGCCGTCATCAAACGAATAAGAATTTTTCAATGCTCACAACAAGCTATGATGTTTATTTAAAGCGCTCTGAAGCAAGCTTTAAACTGTTTGATTCAATTTCTGCACCAAATTTACATCGTGTCTATCCGCATACCTTATATTGTGATCAACAAATTAAGGGGCGATGCATCACTCATGATAAAGAAAATGTCTTTTATGCAGACGATGATCACCCAAGCGGAAAGGGAGCTGAAAAGATTGTTAACTTACTTATGGAAAAAATAAAAATTGCAGAGCAGAATATTTTATCTAAGGCCCAGTAGAATGAGAAAATAATTGTCATTTAGCCTATATGAGTTTAACTGATTAGCTTGCTTAAATCTAAAATAAACTGCACTTAGTTCAATACAATGCAATAAGTGTACAATGATAGTAACTTAAATATATATCTTACTTGATGGGGCCAGAAAAATCATTTTAAAACACTATAGGCTATTTTGATGCAAAAGCGTTAATCACACATCAAACCGTTCTTCCCAGTTTTGACCGCCATAAAAGAGCCTAAGAATTGTTACGGTTTTATCAGAAACGATGAATGCGATCGTGACACGTTTTTCAAATCCAATGATCCGTAAACCTTGACGGATATCATCTCTTGAGTGTCCACGTTCTGAGGCTAAGTCAAACTTGTTACAAAATTTTTCGATACGCTCGATAAAGCTTAATGCCGTATCGGCATTTGCTTTGAGTGAAATCCATTCATATAGCGCAAATAAGTCATCCCGCGCTTCGGGCGCAAACACTATGTCTCTTTGCTTCACGTTATTGCCTTCGATTTTTGATGAAGAGCGCGGATGTCATCGAAGACTGATTGCGCCGGAATAGCGCGTGATGGATCGGACATCATTGCATCATAGGTAGGGGCGACTTGATTTTGAAGCCAGCTTTCAACTGCTTTATCCCGTTCTTGTAGAGCACGAAGACCTGCTCGTATGACTTCACTTGCAGATGCATAATCGCCAGAGCTAACCTTGCTATCGATATAACTTGCATGTTCATTGGGGAGGCTTATTGTTCTTTTATCCATTGATACATCCTTTCTCACAAAGTAAGTATATCACATGGTATGAATAATTCATACTTTTTATTATATGAAACAAAATAGACTATAGTGTTTCAGCATGGCTCAGCCTTGACCCGACAATTTGCCCCTGCCCTACGCAAATACTCAGCTTT
>WTKA01000063.1:0-18763 GCA_011524605.1 Hyphomicrobiales bacterium
TCAGCCATTGTTACGCCAAAAAGACGATCCATTTGGGTCATTGTGATCGGGTTATGTGTGATAACAAGGAATCTTGTCCCTGTCTGCTTTTCAATATCGACAACAAGGTCACAAAAGCGCTCAATATTGGCATCATCTAAAGGCGCATCGACCTCATCTAATACGCATAAGGGAGCAGGATTAGACATAAAAAGAGCAAAAACAAGGGATAATGCTGATAAGGCCTGTTCGCCACCTGACAATAAGCTCATAGACTGCGGCTTTTTACCAGGTGGATGGGCAATCATATCAAGACCAGCCTCTAAAGGATCGCTTGAGCCGACAAATGTTAATTCAGCCTTCCCCCCGCCAAAAAGTTTCGTGAATAATATTTGGAATTGCTTATTCACCTCTTCAAACGCTTCGGAAAGCTTGGCTCTGGCTTCTTTATTGAGCTGACTTATACCATTACGTAATTCATCAACAGCTGTTTGCAAATCTTGGGCTTCTTGTTCAAGCTTATCACGTTCAGCCTGCCCTTCTTTTAGCTCAATATCTGCACGCAAATTAACCCCGCCAAGCCGTTCTCGCTCCAGCTTTAAGCGCGACAAACGCTCTTCAACGGCATTCATATCTAATGAGGAGAAGGATGAAAAATCAAATTTTTGCGCCAGCTCATGTGCTCGACATGTAAGAGACTGAAATATCTCTTTTTCTAATATTTCAATACGCTCTGAAATCTGTGCTAATCTTTCCTCCATGCGAGCAAAATCTGTATTAGCTTCAGAAAGCGCTTTTTGCATCTCCTGCGCGGCGGCAGATGTTGCTGTTAGTTTTGACTGGGCTACGGCCAAATCATCATCACATGTTTTTACAAATGCTTCCGCTTCTTCAAAATGGTTCAAAAGCACCCGTCTTTTTTCTTTCAACTCAGCTGGTTTTGCCTTTAAACTTATTTGTTGTTGATTAGCATCTTCAAGGCGGAGTTTATAATTATCACTTTGAGAGATCATCCGCTCAACACGATTTTGCCACGTTAGTGCCGTGCGCTCTAATTCTTCAATACGCGCTAAAGCCGATTTATATGCCGAAACAAGAGATGATTTTGAACTTAATAACTCAGATTTTTTCTGATTAAATTCTTTCAAATGCTCTCTCATAGCGGATTCTTTTTCTTGATCCGGCACATTTTTTTCTAGTTCAGAATAGCTTTCTGATAAATGCCCCACTTCGCGCAGAACCTCTTGGAGATTTACCTCAAACTGATCTATTTTTTCTGATTTACGAATGATATTTTGCTCAATATCACGCCGACGCATTTCAAATTTTTTATAATCATCTTCTTTGCGCTTAAGCTGATTTTTTTCTTGCTGAATAAAATATCGCTTATCTTTTAGTTTTTTTTCAAGCTGAGTAAAATCATGGCGAGCCTGCTCAAAGGCTTCTGTTTGTGCTTTCAAGTCAACTTGTAAAGAGGCAATATTATTTTCAACAGTCGTGAGCTGATTTTGTGTCTCTAAACGCACAGCACCTGGATTCGGAGCGCTATCACGACGAACATAGCCATCCCACCGCCATAAGTTACCAGCTCGATCGACTAAAGATTGACCGGGCGATAAATTTTCAATCTGTTCAACACTTGGCTGCGCATTAACGAGGCCAACATGATCTAACTTACGCTTACCGGCCGATGTACAGCTTACAATATCCCCTAAAACAGCTTCCACATTTTCAATTTGCTGCGAATGCGCTTCATTGTTTAAGGCAACCCAGTAGACATCGCCACTCTCATTAACCTCAACGTCAAGCTCTTCACCAAAAGCTGCAGCTAACGCTTTTTCATACCCATGAGGTACATCGAAACCATCAATCAAAGGAGAGCCGCCAGACTTAGTTGCTTTTTGAACTAAGCTCCGCAAGGATTTCTCTTCAGCTTGCAAGCCCTTAAATTCAGCCTCAATATCAGCAAGTTTTGCACGCTGCGCTTGGTAATTTGTTTCAGCTTCATGCCGCGTCCGCTCAAGCTCAAGTAAATCTGTTTCGGCTTCACTAATTTTTTGATTAATTTGATCAACAAGAGAAGAAATATCATCAGTCTGGTTTAAATTTTCCAGATCTTTATTCAGCTTGTCTAAAAAATGCTTTTCATTAGCAATGTTTTTTTCTAGCTGCCCTTGGCTCTGCTTCTTATCAGATAATTGCTTTTTAGTCGTGTTTAGCGTTGCTTGATAATTTGCGGCTTCTCTTACAACTAAAGTAATTTGCTCATTAAGAGAAGAGATTTCACCGTCAACATCTTGCAATTCACCTTCAATGATTTTAACATTTTCAGAAGGGTCAACAATTGTTTCTTTTTGCTCTTTTGCTAAACCAATGAGACGCTCTGCTTCTGTGCTTGCTTCTTTTTGCTCATTTTCTCGCGCATCAATATCGCGATTAAGTTCATCAACTCGTCTTGCTGTTTCTATGATCTGGCTTTTTAGTAAATTCTCTTCATCATCAAGGCGTTTTTCTTCAATTTTAATACTGCCTAATCTCGCTGATGCATCAATACTTCGCTTTCGTATTGGCTCAATCTCATGCTCTGCAACTGCAAAAAGACGGGCAGCTTCGGCCTGCTTACTTGTTAATTTCGCCAGCGTATCAAGGGCATTATCTTTTGCTTCTTTCGCAATTTTACCCTCCTGCTTTGCGCTACTCCAATTTAAATGAGCTTGGAAAGCTTGAAGCAAACGGATATTTTGCGATGTTTTCTTATATTTATCCGCTTCTTTTGCTTGCTTAGATAGTTCTTTCAATCGACCATCAAGCTGGTTAACAACATCTTGAATGCGCTCAATATTTGTTTCAGTTTGTTTTAATTTCAAAGTCGCTTCATGGCGCCTTGCATCTAAACCTGAAATGCCAGCCGCTTCTTCTAATATCTTACGTCGCTGCTCTGGCTTTGCACGGATCATTTCGCCGATTTGCCCTTGCTGGATCAAAGCGCTTGAACGGGCACCTGAAGATGCGTCAGCAAATAAGATTTGAACATCTCGCGCACGAACTGATTTACCATTCACCCGATAAACAGAACCGCTTTCACGTTCAATTTTTCGGCTTACATCAATCTGATCATGAACATTAAATTCTGCCGATGCTTTTCGCTGTGAATTATCAATACTCAAAGTCACTTCAGCAGTGTCGCGTGCTGGTCTTTTTGTTGACCCTGCAAAAATCACATCATCCATTTGTGAGCCACGCATATTTTTATAGGAGGTTTCCCCCATAACCCAGCGCAGCGCTTCCACTAGATTTGATTTACCACAACCATTTGGCCCGACCACGCCTGTAAGCCCCGAAGAAATAAGCAATTCTGTCGGTTCAACAAAGGATTTAAACCCCACAAGGCGTAATTTTGTAAATTTCATTACTTATGCTCTAGGCGTTGACTTTAGGCCTTTAAAACAGAACAATAACAGAATGCTATTCATCACCCTGCATAACTCTGTACATTAAAGCTTAACTTACAACATTAAGATCTATTCATAACTGTGTAAAGTTCATGAAAACCTTATCCCACAAAGTTTTTCTTTTTTAGCAAGCATGTAAAAAAGATTTACAACCGGTTAGACTACCAGATGACGCGCTTAATCGAATACACAACTGGCACCTCACGAATACGGCGTATCAGCGTATTAATATGCGTTGCATCCCAAACTTCAAGATCAATAATAAGCGTAGAATAATCTCTTTCCCGTGTTTTAAAATCAATATTATCAATATTTGCATCCGCTTCACTAATCATTTGAGTGATTTCTGCAAGCGAGCCTGGCTCATTAACAATAGAGATCTGAATATAGCTCATATAGCGCTCTGGGTTTTCATCATCTAAATCCCAGCGAACGTCTAACCAACGAGACATATCATCTTCATAGCGCGAGAGCTCAGGCGATTCTATTGAATAGATTGTAATGCCTTCATCTTCAGTAATAATACCAACAACCCGATCACCAGGAACAATACCGCTTCCTTTTTTCAAGCCGACAGGCGTACCTTCACCAATAACAGACCGAACTATATGCTTTGATTCTTGACCAATATTCTCGGGAGTAGCATCACTAATTGTCAATTCTGCTGAATGGGCTGGTAAAAGAAATTTAAAATTATGTGCCCTGCTTAAGCCAAACCAATTTTTATCTAATTCTTGCTTTGGTGTCATAGCCCTTGTCCGCTCAACACTTTGCAATTGGAAATTAGGATAAAGGGCATGCATAATCGTTTCATTGCCCAGATGACCTTGACCCAATGCTGCATAAGCTTCTTCAATATTCGGATAAGCAAGACGATTTAATGTTGTTTTAAATAGATTATCATCAAATCTTTTTTCATGACGCGCAAAAAATCGATTGGCTATTTGCCGACCTAAATCAGAATATTCTTTTAGGTTATGCAGCCGTGTTTCCTTGCGTATTGCCGCCCTTGCCTTGCCCGTTATTGCGATATGCTCCCAAGAAGCAGAAGGTCGTGCGGACGTTGATGTTAATATTTCAATTTCATCGCCATTCATCAAATTCGTATTTAATGGGACAGAGCGCCCATTCACATAGCAGCCAACACATTTAATACCTACTTGCGTATGAACAGCGAAAGCAAAATCTATCGGCGTTGCCCCTGTTGGCATTGCAATCAACTTGCCTTTTGGCGTAAAGCAAAAAACTTGGTCTGTGAATAATTCCAAGCGCGTATTTTCTAATAATTCTTCAGGGTGATCCCCATCAATCCGACTTTCAATAATATTCTGAAGCGACTTATAGGCTCGGCTTTCACGTTGCAATCGCGTTATAAAGCTTTCGCTCTCATCATTAGAGTTTGGATTATCCTTGTAAAGCGCATGAGCTGCAATGCCATATTCTGCAAGGGCATTCATTTGCTTTGTACGGATTTGAAATTCAACTTTCTGATTATTTTGTACAAAAACAGTAGTATGCAAAGAGCGGTAATCATTTTGCTTAGGACTTGAAATATAGTCTTTAAAACGGTCAGGCACATTTTTCCATGTTGTATGCGCTATGCCCAAAGCACGGTAGCAATCAATTTCTTCTGGTACAATAACGCGCATACCAATTACATCTGAGAGATGCTCAAAACTAACTGATTTTCTTTCCATTTTGCGCCAGATTGAGAAAGGTCGCTTTTGCCTTGCTGTAATTTTAACATCCATCCCAGCCTCAGATAAATTTGACTGAAACTCATGAAGGACTTTTTCCATTAAATCTTTTGATTGAATACCAAAGCTATTGAGCTTTTGTAAAATCATTGAATGTGCTTCAGGATTGAGAGCACGAAAAGACATGTCTTCAAGCTCCTCGCGGACTTGGTGCATCCCCATTCTGCCAGCAAGAGGCGCATATATATCAATTGTTTCTTGCGCTATTCTTGTTCGCTTATCACTACGCATAAAACCAATTGTACGCATATTATGAAGGCGGTCTGCAATTTTTACAAGTAAAACACGCACGTCTTTTGAAACTGCTAACAAAAGCTTTCTAAAGTTTTCGCCCTGCACTGCCTTTCTAGAAGTAAAATCAAGCTGCTTCATTTTCGTAAGGCCATCTACAATGATGCAAATTTCCTGACCAAATAATCTATCAATATCTTCTAAGGTCGTCTCGGTATCTTCTACCGTATCATGCAAAAGCGCCGAAGCAATTGTTGCGTCATCTCCTCTATATTCTGTCAAAATCTGAGCGACAGCAAAGGGGTGGGTGAAATATGCTTCCCCTGACTTACGCACTTGATGGGCGTGCGCCTTCTTAGAATAGGAAAAAGCTTCCCTAAGCATAATCGCGTCACAGCCAGGGTTATAGCTGCGAACAACATCGATCAATTCTTCTACACTTGAAATGTTATTTGGGGTCGTTTGAAGCATATTAAAATTTTATTACCTAATTTTCAGCCTTAGACAGCAATCATAAGCGACTACAATAGTGGTAAAAAAGAAATATTCAAATAGAAAAAATAGGTAAAAACCTATTGATCATTATCAATAAGATTTGACTTTGGCTTAACCTTTTTTACCCTACATGAATACTGTATCTATAACAATTGTTAGAGCTATTGAAGATAGTATTTTCAATAGCACGCAAACAAGCATATCGCAGAATTCATGATAATACATAACACTGATTCCTAAAAACAACCTAGGAAAACATGATTATAATTAAATAGCAAAACTTAGGTTTAGAACTTAACTTTAAACGATTATGTCAGAATTAATCATCGCTGCGTGGGCGATTGCTGGCTTGAGCTGATAAAGCTTCCAAACCGCTCAACAACTCAGATTCGCTCATACGATCAAAGCTTTCATCCATTGAAAGGTCTTTTGGTGTAGACCCAATCATTGGTGTTGTATCTTCTTCTGGTTCATCTACTTCAACAAATTTTTGCATTGAATGAATCAGCTCTTCTTTCGTATCTTCAGGTGATACGCACTGCTCAGCAATTTCTCTTAACGCAACAACAGGATTTTTATCATTATCTCGATCAACCAATGGAGCACCGCCTGAAGATATCGTGCGAGCCCTGTGTCCAGCCAATAGCACAAGTTCAAAACGGTTCTCGACTTTATCAACACAATCTTCTACCGTAACACGTGCCATTCGGATCTTCCTTATTTTATAAGCTGTTTAGATTCTAGGCTTTACATGTTTAGATGCAAAAATTCAAGCCTGTTTATGAAGATATCAATAAAAAAAGGCCACCGTCAAGGTGGCCATCAAGTCAAGGGAGGAAACGCCCAAATTAAGGGCAATACGAAATAATTGACTGAGGGTTCAATACATATCGCATTGCACAAATGTAATGTGCAATGCACAAAAAAGCAAGTGTTTATATGGAAATTTTTCATATAATTGTATTTTCAGTAAAATTTAATTGAAATTTTCATTTAATTTCAAGCAAATACAAAAGTAAGAATAAATTAAATATGAAATTTGAGGATCATTTACAATGCAGCTAGAGGATTTTTTCTTAAATTGCGCAACCCAGTGTGAAGAATATATATATAATAACTATAACGACCTTTTAAATATAGAGAATAAATCATCTAAAACCTTTGACCCAGTAACACAGGCTGATCGCGCTATTGAAAAAATTTTAAAGTATAATATTAAAGAAAATTTTCCTAATCACGGGATTATTGGTGAAGAATTTGGCACTGAAAGCCCTAATGCGGAATATGTATGGATATTAGATCCCATTGATGGGACAAGGAATTTTCTAACAGGGTTATTGGGTTGGGGATGTTTAGTAGGCTTATTTAAAGACCAAAAACCCTTTGCTAGCATGATTTTGCAACCCATAACTTCAGAAAGATTTATTGCCACACAAAAGCAGGCGAAATTAATCTGGGGAAATGGCCGCTTTCCTAATAAACAGCTGAATGTATCAAAAACAACTGATCTTAACGATGCTCTTTTGCATATTTCTACAGATATTACTTTTAAAGAGGTTGGGCAAAAACAGTTCTATGATGAGCTTGAAAATTCCGTGCGCCTTTTACGCACCCACCATGATTGCTATGCCTATGCGATGCTAGCCTCTGGCAAAATTGATATATGTGTTGATTTAGGATTAAAAATTTATGATATTGCAGCACTTATTCCGCTTATAGAAAATGCAGGTGGACATGTCATCTATTGGGTGATGGATGAAAAACAACAAAATTATGGCATCATCGCATCTTGCAGCAAAGAAATTGAAAAAAGCGCCGTCAAACTATTTGCTCAAGCAGAAATTTTAACAGATATTGAAAATCAAAATCTGAATAATGCATCGCATATAATTTTTTGAAAAACTAACTTGTTTTTTATTCACAAAATGGTGAAACAAATTTATACCATAATTTTATATAACTATGCTATATCAATCAAAGACATGAAACTTTACGGAATATAAAATGCGTCCTTTAAAAAACTATTCAATTATTTTCACTGCCGCTCTGTTCGCACTCACAGCTTTATCTCAAAATACTTTTGCACAGCATGTTCCTGCACCGCATGGTTCATATGATAGAGATCTTGTAGAAACACCTGGCAAAACAGGAGAAAGACGATTAGGTTCTGCCGATGCACCTGTTAAAGTTATTGAATATATATCTCTGACTTGTAGCGCCTGCGCAAGCTTTCACAACAACTCTTACAAGCAAATTAAGCAAGACTATATTGATACAGGTAAAGTAGAATTTATTACACG
Organism: Hyphomicrobiales bacterium; assembly: GCA_011524605.1. Lineage (GTDB taxonomy): Bacteria > Pseudomonadota > Alphaproteobacteria > Rhizobiales > WTKA01 > WTKA01. The sequence continues at coordinate 8,215 of WTKA01000063.1, forward strand.
TTTCTTAATCAGAAATCAAATTGATGCTGCTGTATCAACACTCTCTGAATGTGCTGGCGATAAATCAACAGCATTTAGCGGAAGGCTTCTTGAAGATCAAAGAAGCTGGATGCAAGCATCTTCTCCTCTTTCGGCATTACGCGATATTGCGGCTGAATATGGGATGAATAAAGAAGCATTTGATAGCTGCCTTGGGAAACAAGAACTAATTAAAGGCATTCTTGCAGAATCAGATTATGCTAGTGAAGAGTTCGACGTCAGTGTAACGCCTACATTTTTCGTAAATGGCGTGAAATATCAAGGTGTATTAAGACCTGATGATTTTTCAACTATCGTAGATCCACTTCTTTAATATTATGATCTTCAATAATTACAAAGATATAATGCAATAGTTACTTTCATAAACTAATTTCAACGCCTCGCTATTTTGCGGGGCGTTTTTATTTTAACACGATGGCGATATTGATCTATTCTTTCAAAAATAATTTATAAGTAAAATATATTGTTTTTTTTCAAATAAGTATATTTTGTCATAATTGATTTCTACATATGTCAAAGTTATATATATAATAATATTAAAGTGATGGACTATGAACACAAAAACTTTATGCCTCTCAATTTTGCATTTTGGCGAAAAATCGGGATATGACATTAAAAAACTGTGCAGCGACGGATATTTCAAACATTTTGTTGAAATATCTTTAGCATCAATCTATCCAACTTTAGCTAAGCTTGAAAAAGAGGGGCTGGTAACGTCTAGAGTAGAATATCAAGTTGGCAAACCAAGTAGGAAAATTTACGCCCTTAATGAAAAAGGAAGTGAAAATTTAAACCTACAGCTACAAGAGCCGCCTAGTCCAGATAAGCATATCTCAGAATTTCTGCTCTTGATGAAATGCTGCCACCTGCTTGCCCCTGAAAGAATATCTAAGCTAATTGATGAGCGACTAGCCTATTACGAAAAAGAAATATCGCTTATTGATGAATGCTATGACGAGTTTCCTGAAGGTGAGCTCCCTGCAGGTTCAAAATTTGTGCTTGGTTATGGTCATGTCGTTTATAAAGCCGTCCATGACTATGTATCATCAAACCGCTCTATGCTGGAAACGGCAACAGGGCACTAAACTACAACATCTATAAACAAACATAATTCGTAAAAGAATATGATAACTGACTGAAGGAAATTTTATATCATGCAACGCATAATATCGATCGGTGTGGCTTTGTTGTTAGCGGGTGGTCTCGCTTTATGGATGTTTACAGGCAATGTTGTTATATCAGGATCAGAAACAGGATCATCTGAACGCCCCCTCCCTATAGCAAATTTATGTGAGCAATATAAAGCTGGCACATTGAAAAAAAGTGAAGCAAGTTTTATTGAACGCACAATGCTAGGATTTAGTTTTTTCTGCAAACCAGATGAAGAAGTTCAAATATCTGAAGCTTTCGCTCCCTTATGCTTAGCGAAAGAAGAAGAAAGCCCAGAGTTTGTTGACCTAACAGATGTTGAGAAAAATGCTTTAGAGCAAATTTGCGCCCAAGAAAATAAAAATGTCGCATTAGCTTATCAGCTAGAAGAAGAGCAAAAAGAAAAAGGGCTTTTTCAAGTTCAAGTGCTTGATGTTATTGCACAAGAGCGCACTCAAACATTATCTGCTAGAGGCAAAACTGAATCAAATGCAAAAATTGCAGTACGCGCTGAAACAACAGGCGTTGTAGAAAAAATTCATTTTGAAAAAGGGCAATTTATTGAAGTTGGCGATCTTCTTTGCACAATTGAACCCGCTGCGCGTCAGTCACAATTAACGCAAGCAGAAGCGACACTTGATCAAGCTACATTTGATTATAATAACGCAAAAATATTATTTGAAAAAGGCCATGTCACCCAATCTAGAATACAGCAATTACGCTCCGCTTTTGATGCAGCTAAAGCGCAAGTGAAGAATGCAAATATTGAGATTAATCGACTAAACATTCATTCAAAAACAAGGGGAATCGTAAGCGATCCTAGTGTTGAAATAGGTGATTTGCTTTCAGCTGGTAGCGCATGCGCCACTATTGTACAAAATGATCCTATATTGGCTGTTGCTCAAATTTCAGAACAAAATATCGAGCTACTGCAAATTGGCACAAAAGCCAGTGTTACATTATTAAATGGCATGGAAAAGCAAGGGGAAATTTCTTACATTTCGACAGAATCAGACCCTGCGACAAGAACATTCCGCGTTGAAGTAAAAATCGACAACCAAGATCTAAGCCTTAAAGATGGGCAAACAGCACAGGTTGAATTGATGCTTCCAACCTTTAAAGCCTTTCAAATTCCACCTGACGCTTTGACATTAAATGAGCAAGGGCAGATTGGCGTTAAAACAGTTAATGCAGATGATATTGTCGGCTTTGAAGCACTCAAAATCATCTCAGAAGATGGTGATAAAGTCTGGGCTCTTGGCAATCAAAATATATTGCAAATCATAACGCTTGGACAAGATTATGTTATCTCAGGCGAAAAAATTATCCCTACCCCTTCACAAATTGAAGCAGACGCAGAAACAAAAAAGGCGGCAATAACCAATGGTTAATCTCATAGCTAACCTACAAAATTATCCCCGTTCAATTTTCACTGCCATGGTTGCCATGATTCTTGCAGGCATAGTGGCCTATACCTCTTTGCCGAAAGAAGCGCAGCCTGATATTGATGTTCCTGTCTTTTACATCTCTATAGGACAACAAGGCGTTTCCACCGAAGATAGCGAAAGACTGCTTGTTAAGCCAATGGAAACCGCATTGCGTGGGCTTGATGGTTTAAAAGAAATAACGGCTATTGCAAGCGAGGGTCATGCTGGTATTGTCCTTGAATTTGATATTAACTTTGAAAAAGATAGCGCACTTGCTGATATTAGAGATAAGGTTGACCAAGCAAAAGCAGACCTCCCTGAAGCTGCCAATGAGCCACAAATTTTTGAAACTAATTTTGCTTTAGTCCCCACAATTGTCGTGGCGCTGTCAGGCGATGTGCCAGAAAAGACGCTTTATAAACACGCAAAACAGCTACAAGATGAGATTGAAGCCCTGCCGCAAATTTTAGAGGCAAACCTCTCAGGAGACAGAGAAGAACTTTTAGAAATTATTATAGATAGCAGCAAGCTTGAAAGTTATAATATTTCTCAGCAGGAACTGATTAATGCGGTTTCATTAAATAATAGGCTCATCGCCGCAGGGTTTTTAGATCAAGGCGATGGACGCTTTAACATTAAAGTACCCGGCCTTTTTGAAAGTCCTCAGGATGTAATGGAATTGCCAATTAAAGTACAAGGCGATGCTGTTATTACTTTAGCGGATGTTGCTACAGGGAGACAAACATTTAAAGATGCAACCAGCTTCACCCGTGTCAATGGCAAGCCAGGCATCGCTATCAATGTTGTAAAACGTCTTGGTGAAAATGTTATTGAAACAAATGAAGCTGTGCGCCAAACCGTTGCAGATTTCACTGAAGAATGGCCTGACGTGATCGAAACAACTTTCATGTTAGATCAGTCTAAATTCATCAAAGAAGTTCAAGGTTCATTAGAATCAAGCATTCTAACAGCCATTTTCCTTGTGATGATCTTAGTGGTTGCTGCTATGGGGTTAAGAGCTTCACTTCTTGTTGGCTTTGCCATTCCAGCTTCATTCATGGTTGGCTTTTTGATTGTGGCGCTCATGGGCATGACTGTTAATATGATGGTTATGTTTGGTCTTGTGTTGACCGTAGGCATGCTTGTGGATGGCGCTATTGTTATTGTAGAATATGCGGATAGACGGCTTAGTGAAGGTGCAACACCAAAAGAGGCTTATCAAGACGCCATAAAGCGTATGTTTTGGCCCATTTTCTCTTCAACAGCAACAACGCTAGCCGCTTTTATCCCGATGCTCCTATGGCCTGGTATTTCAGGTGAATTTATGAGCTATTTACCTGTGATGGTGATTATTGTTCTTTCTGCTTCTTTCATAACAGCCATGGTGTTTTTGCCAGCAACAGGAGCATTAAGCGCCCAACTTGTTAGCTTTGTAGCGCGTGTGTTTTTAAAGCGGAAAGTCAACTATGTTGATAGTGAAGAAAAACGCTTGATAACAGATGAGAAAAAATTTAATCGCAAATCAGTATCAGGGGTTTTAGCGGTTTATACGTCTATATTACGTTTTTTCACGCATAACCCTGCCATGCCATTCGCTTTGCTTTTCATTTTAGGTGTGATTACCGTTGTTACTTTCACAGCCTTCGGACAAAATAATGAAGGTGTTGAATTCTTCGTAAATGAAGAGCCTGAAGTTGGTTTTGTGTTTGTCAGTGCAAGAGGCAATATTTCTCCTATGAAAGCACGTGATCTTACTATTCAAGTAGAAGATCGTATCCTCAAGATAGAAGGCGTCAAGGCTGTTTATACTGAGATTGGCTCTTCTGGTGGTGGGGTGCAAATTGGCGAAGCACAGGACAAACCTGTTGATAGCGTTGCTCAAATTTCTGTTGAACTAGCAGATTATTCAACACGCCGCAAAGCCGAGAAGATTTTTGAAGAAATCCGCACATCAACTCAAGACCTTGCCGGTATCAATGTTGAGATCAGAAAACAAGAAGGCGGCCCTCCTACAGGCAAAGACTTAAGGCTGCAAATATCTTCAACAAATTATGACAAGGTGGCTGATGCAACAGCGCGCATCCGCAGCTATTTCCAATCAGAGCTTGGTGATGTTCGTGATGTAGAAGATTCTCGCCCCCTCCCCGGCATTGAGTGGAAGCTTAAGGTGGATCGTAAAGAGGCTGGGCGCTTTGGTACGAGTGTCGCCGAAGTTGGTACAATGATTCAGCTTGTTACAAATGGCGTACTCACTGGCACCTACTCTCCAGATGATTCTGACGAAGAAATTGATATTCGTGTACGACTGCCAGAAACAGAGCGTAGTTTTAACGATCTTGATAATTTAAATGTGATAACTCCTAACGGCCTTGTCCCTCTGCGTAACTTTGTTACCAGAGAAGCGCAGCCTAAAGTTTCTTCTATCACTCGCAAAGACGGCATTTACACCATGGATGTAAAAGCTAATGTCAACACTGGCGTTATTCCTGATGATAAGGTGAAAGAAATAAATCTATGGCTTGATGAACAAGCATGGCCAAATGGGGTGAATTTCACTTTTAGAGGAGCCGATGAAGACCAAAAAGAAGTAGCTGAATTTATGCCAAAAGCTGGTGCGGCGGCTATCTTTATTATTTTCATCATATTAGTGACGCAGTTCAATAATTTTTATCAAACATTTTTGACGCTTTCTACCGTTGGCATGTCCATTGTTGGCGTATTGATCGGCATGATGATTACGGGTCAAAAATTCTCGTTCATCATGACATCAACAGGCATCGTTGCCCTTGCAGGTATTGTTGTTAATAACGCCATCGTCTTGATTGATACCTATAACGGCTTAAGAAAAGAAGGCATTGCCCCGCGTGATGCTATGCTTGCTACTTGTGTTCAGCGCGTGCGTCCTGTTTTACTAACAACAATCACAACAATTGCAGGGCTTATCCCCATGGCAACGGAAATGAGCTTTGATTTCGTAGCACCTGCAGTAACAATTGGCTCAATTACATCAATTTGGTGGGTTCAGCTATCAACAGCGATTATCTCAGGCCTTGCTTTCTCAACATTGCTAACACTGCTTGTTATTCCAGTGATGCTTGTCTATCCATCTATGCTATATGGTAGCGCGATTGGGTCTGGCAAAAATATCTGGGCTTTTTCTTTACTTCTTAAGGGAAAATATTTTGCCTATAAAGAAGCAAAAAAACGAGAGAAAGATGCTGCACAGCAAGAGAATTCTATTGACGAAGAAGAGGAAATTGATAGCGAAACGATCATAGATGATAATAAAGTGATTTCGCTTGAGGAAGAAAAAAAATTAAAGGCGGAAAATAAGCCTAGCTCTTCTTCAAATATGCTAGATGCAGCAGAATAAATTTATATAAAGCAAGATATAAAAGGCCTCTTTTACGGGGTCTTTTTTTTCGCCCTTTTCTTTTTGCCTCACAATATGATAGGCGTAATGAAGAATAAAAGTAAAATTAAAGGATTCGCCAAATGGCACCAAAAGTTCGTTTTGCCCCCTCCCCCACAGGCCGCATTCACATAGGTAATACGCGTATTGCACTTATGAATTGGTTGATAAAGCTGCAACAAGGCGGAACTTTTATCCTAAGATTTGATGATACGGATCTTGAGCGCTCTAAGCAGGAATATATTGATGCTATTCGCGAAGATCTTGCTTGGCTTGGTATTACACCAGACGAAGAGAATAAACAATCAGATCGCTTTGCTTCTTATGACGAGGCGGCTGAAAAATTAAAGCAACAAGGTCTACTCTACCCTTGCTATGAAACGCCCGATGAATTGGATCGCCGCCGCAAGCGTCAACTCGCAAGAGGTCTACCTCCTGTTTATGACCGTAAAGCGCTTGAATTAACTGAAGAAGATAAAGCCTCTATAGAAGCGGAAGGACGAAAGCCCCATTGGCGCTTCAAGCTTACCCATGAAAAAATCACTTGGACAGATCTTGTTCGTGGAGAACAATCAATCGAGGCCTCTTCTCTGTCTGATCCTATCTTAATTCGCGAAGATGGGAGCTATCTCTACACGCTACCAAGCTGTGTTGACGATATTGAAATGGAAATTACCCATGTTGTGCGCGGCGAAGATCATGTTGCTAACACTGCAGCGCAGATTCAAATTTTCCGCGCTCTTAATGGTAAAGCCCCTATATTTGCTCACACCAACCTACTTGTAGCTGCTGATGGCAAAGGCTTTTCTAAGCGGGATGGCTCTTTAGGCATCGGTACACTGCGTGAAGAAGGCATAGAACCGCTATCTATTGCTATTCATGCGACCTTAATTGGCAGCTCAGAGGCCGTACGCCCACTGCAAGATATGCAAGAATTATCGACCTATTTTGCTTTCGACAAAATCTCTCGTGCCCCTGCAAAATTTGATCTTGAAGAACTTTCCAATTTAAATACTAAAATCATTCAAGATCTACCCTACGCAGCAGTAAAAGATCGCTTATCCTTAATTGATTCTGAGATTACAGAAGATTTTTGGCTCGCAATTCGTGGTAATATAGCAAAGGTCAACGAGACAGCAAAATGGCTACCTCTTGTCAAAGATAGCATTACGCCTGTTATTGACGATGAAGATAAAGAATTTATTGCCACTGCATTGGCATTATTGCCAGAAGGAGAATTTACGCGTGAGACCTGGAAAACATGGACCAATGCCGTAAAAAAAGAAACAGGACGCAAAGGGCGCGGCTTGTTCATGCCTCTAAGAAAAGCACTAACAGGCTTGCCGCATGGCCCTGAGTTGGATGTAATGCTTCCCCTTATTGGGAGAGAGAAAACGGTTGCCCGACTAGCCTAACACTGCGCCCATCATAAGCTGCAACACTACCCGCCTCATTAAAAGCGATGCCCCCATTTTTAGTTTTATTGATCTGATCTTCATTTAAACTATTTACAGCAAGATTTAATGATGTGGGTGTGTTTTTCTCTTCTGCAACTTGTCTTTCTTCATCTGTTAAAAAATGTTTTGGATATTGCTGTTTAAGATCAATCCAAAGAGTAGAAATTTGCGCATTTAACTCGGGCTTAGGGATAGGTGTTGGATAGCCGTTTAAAGCTTCAGCAAGCTTTGTTCTTAACAGACCAGGGCGATCACGTGGGATATCATTAAATTCTGCAAAATCAAGCTTTGTCAGCGGCCTTCTTAAGGGTAAAGTAATATCCGCAAATCTTAGACTTTTCTCAACGACATCATCTTCAGTTATTTCAATAGCATTATGTTGATAGACTTTAGAAAGATCATATTTCAGCTTTTCAGGATCAATGTAGGCCACATTAGTTCTAGGCGTTGTGCATTTGCATCCTTGAACATATTCTTTTTGAAACCTATATGCATTATCCATTTTTTTATAGGATTCACCTGTAATAGAGCGCATATCCTCAAAAACATCATTAGCCCCTAGCTTTTGAACATATAATTCAGCTTCAGCGCCAGGACATTGAGATTGGCAAGCCTGAGAATCTTCTCCAAAATGACCTCTACTTGCCACTTCTCTCACAGGAAAAAAATAACCATCACACGCTCTGACACAAACGGTTCTATAACGATGGCTGTATTCAAATTCTTTTTTTTGATCAATAACTTGGCTTTCAGTGACAGTGCGCGTTTTTCCAAACAAGAGCGCCACTAGGCCTTTATTCTGCTTTGAAACTTTTTTTTCCACCACTTTATAACCGCTACATCCTGCATTTGCTAGCTGTCGTAAAAGTGTTTTTTCAGGCGTTACGCCTCTTTTTGCTTCCCCTTGAGCTACTCTGAGCTGGGCATAAGCTGCTCGCCTTTGCTTTTCTTTTCGCGAAAGATCATTTGTATAGCGGCGGCAAGAGGCAGGCAATGCTTTAGAGCCACCAAATAGGTTTTTACTTGCTATACAACCTCGTCTGGCTGCGACTTTATATGATTGTTGAAAGGCTCTATCTATCTCTACATATTGCTCAGTAAGCTTTTTAACTTGTGAAGGAGAAGTTTTACTAATGCTTCTTACATGTGAAAGCTTTTCTTCTAAGACTTCACAAACATGAGGCGCTTGAGCTTGTATATGAGTTGGAAAAATAGCAATAGAGGCCAATGAAAATAAATATAAGCAGCTTTGCTGCTTAGTCTTTAATATTTTTGCAATAGAAGTGCTAAAAAGACTGTTCATAAATACTAATCTCTAAATAAATATAATATTATAAATATGCACAAAAAGTAGCAAAATTATAGTAGAATGAAAAGCCTTTCGCTTGTTTTTACAATAACATTTTTGCGAGATAATGTTGAACTAGCGTTCATAAAATGATTGTTCAACTGCATGCTTTAATGGCCTTACTAAATAAGACATAATCGTTTTTTCACCTGTTTGAATATCCGTTACGACTGTCATGCCGGGCGTAATAATTAAGTCTTCATTTTGCAATAATCGGTCAGCATCTAATTTAACCCGCCCCTTGAAATAGATCTGCCCATTATCTTTAGTAAAGCTGGAAGCTGATATTGTTTCTAATATGCCCTCAACACCGCCATAGCGAGAATAGTCAAAAGTATCTACCTTAACAAAAACATTCATGCCCGCTTTAATAAAACCAATATCTTTTGGCGATACTTCAATTTCTGCAAATATCTTTGTTGATTCAGGAACAATCTCAGCTATACGCGCCGCTGGTTCAACAATTGCGCCTATTGATGTCATTCTAAGATCTTTCACTCGGCCTGAAATCGGTGCTGGCACTGTCAGCCTTGCGACACGATTATCTAAGCGCTTTAATTGCTCTTTAATCTCCGTAAGCTGGGAAACAGCTAAAGACAATTCTTTTTGGGCTTCACTAACTTGACGCTGTATGACTTGCTCTTTTTGGGATTTTAGCGCTTTAATTTCTGTATTATTCGCAATAATATTAGCTTCAATTGCTTCTATATTACCTTCAATTTGTTTTGTTTCTTGCTTTTTTTGTAAAAGCAATGTGCGTTTTGCAAGCTTTTTACTGACGAGCTTAGCCAATAAATTTACTTCTTCATTAAGCAAATCAAGCTGCTCTTGTAATAAAATTTTACGCCGCTCAAAAACAAGAACACTTTTTTCTTTATCAGAAAGCTGATTCTCAATCATATTAATTTGTGTATTTATTTGGTTTTTCTGCGCATAAAAAGCTGCTTTTTGTTCGAAAAGTAAGTGATTATATTTTGTAGTCTTATTATCAAAGACAGGTTCTATATTATCAACAAGTGCCCTTAAGCGTGCAATTTGAAAAGAAAGCGTTGCTTCACGAACTTTTAACTGCTCCCAATCTGCTTTGAACGCAACTTCATCAAGCGTAACAATTGGAGCGCCCTCTTCAATCCAATCACCACTTTTTACATGTATTTGCTTTATAATACCGCCTTCAAGATGTTGAACAGGTTGGACAAAATTTTCAGGAAGGATTGCGCCGCTTGCAAAACTAACTTCTTGCACAGGCGTAACATGCGCCCATGCGAAAAAACTGAAAATTAAAAATAATACAATACAAACACTTAATCGTGCAAAATTGGGCACACCTCTTTCTTCTAAAATTAGTGACCTAGATAAATAATCCACCATTTTATCAGAATGGCTTGATACAATCTCTTTTTTTGCTTTTGGTAAAGATAAATCGGAAAGACTTTTCACGTCTGCTACTCTTAAATAATTCTTATTCTCCGAATAATTTATAGAGCAGCAATATTAATTTTTTGGTTTTTCAACTTTCGAAAATCAAAACATGATTAATATTTTATAGAAATTTTAGGTTATAGGCTCAGGATCTATTAACTTAGTCCATTCTGCACCAACAGCTTTGCACTATGGACAGGAAAAGTGAGTTACTATTGGTAATTTCAAGCTCTTTTGTTTATTAAACCTTTAAATATGCTGCACCATTTGGGTTTAAATTAAATAATCACGTCCT
>WTKA01000063.1:18863-21472 GCA_011524605.1 Hyphomicrobiales bacterium
TAGTTATTATTGCTTCAAAATTTCCTCAGGCTTACCCTGCCCAACAACCATGCCTCTTTCGATAACAGCCAGCTTATCTGCAATTTTGATATGGCTTGGCCTATGAGATGTCATAATAACCGTCATTTGTCCTTTTAAATTTTCTAATAATTGCGTAAAGGCTTGATCTGTTTCAGTGTCCATACGATAGGCTGGTTCATCAAGTAATAAAATAGATGGCTTGCGTATTAAAGCAGCAGCCACTGTGATGGCCTGTTTTAAACCTGCAGAGACAATATCATGACCACTAGAAGACAGCTTTGTTTCAAAACCATTAGGTAATTTATCAATACTATCTAAAATTAGAAGCTTTGCGCATACATCACGCATTTGTTCATCTGATGCTGTTGGATCACTTAATCGTAAATTTTGAGCGATTGTCCCATCAAAATATTTAGGCAATTGCGGTACATAGCCAATATTATGTCGTAATTCGCGTGGATCTAACTGCCTAATATCAATGCCATCAATATATATACGCCCTGTAGGAACACGGTATAAACCTAAGATCATTTTTAAAATTGTGGTTTTACCTGAACCACTTGAGCCCATAATAGCTAACATCTCAGATGCATTTACTTTTAAGTTAATGCCCATCAAAGCAACATCTTGACCACTAGTATAACGAAACTGAACGCGATCAAACTCTATAGAACCACTAATTTTTCTTCGAATTGCATAGCTTGAGAATTTTTTTGCCTCACTCTTTGAAGACATAAGCTTGTTGAGTTTTTTGAAAGAGTCTTTAACATTTTCAAAACGTGAAAAAGCTAAAAAAAGCGATTGTATAGGACCTAGCATTTTTGAGCTTAATATCATGCATGCAATCATACCACCTATACTTAGCTGGTCTTCTAACACTAAATAAGCGCCATAGGTCATAGTTGCTGCAGTTGTAAAGCTAATGACTGCACTAGATAAAACATGCATTAAGCCAGAAATTTTATGCATTTTATAATGCAAATATGAGGCATCAGCAGAAATTTTTCGATAGTTTTCATGCCAATTTTCTTCGCCTCTAAAATATTTTATTGCCTGTCTATAATTAAAAGTTTCAAGCAAAAAATTACTGCGTATAGACTTTCCTTCTGCAGCTATTTTCATAGCTTTTTGAAGTTTTCTAACAAAGCTAAAAGTCAATATTGCATATAAAATTAAAACAACAATAGGGATTATCGCTAATGGGCCGCCTATAGCAAAGATAATTGCTGTGAATAAAACAATAAACGGTAATTCAAGACCGATTGAAACAAATGGCCCGACAAAAATATCCCTAATATTTTCAAATTCTTTTAGCCGAGCTGCCTGTACGCCTAATTTAGTATTTTCAACAACTTCAAGCGGCATGGACAATGTTTTAGCAAAGGCTGTTGTTGATAGAAGATATTCAAATCTTCCCCCTAAAAAGCCAACAACACTACTTTTCAATATCCTTAAAAATAATTCAACGCCAAGGGCAATAAATACACCAATCCCAATGAATAAAAGCGTATCAACGCTTTTTGCAGGAATCACCATATCGTAAATACTCATGATCACTAAAGATAAGATGATCGACAAAATATTGATGATTGCTGTTGCCCCTAATAACCCCCATAAAGTAGGCTTAAATCGTGCAAATACTGTTTTTAGCCAGTCCTTATCTTCATTGTCTTGGCTACTTCCATCATATTCTTGCTCAACAGCCTTAAATAGGATAACTCGACCTCTTTGCTCCTGTAAAACGACTGCTTTTTCTGATTTTGTAGAACCATCATAGATACGAGCTAGCCGGCCATTTGTTTCTCTAATAATCCAAGCTTTACCATCTTCTGTAAGGTAAAGGGCTGGCAAAACACGATTATCAAGATCGGATATAAATCCATCATACTCAATTGAAGAGAAACCAATTCGCGCTAACGTATTTAAAAAATCTTTTTCATTAAGCAATTTTGCGCCAAATGGTAGCGCTTCTGCTAAATTTCTAGGGACGCCCTGCCAAGATAAAGCTTGTAAAAGAGGAAACAAACAGCTTGAAAGCGGATCATTAAATTGAAGTTCACCAAAGCTACCCTTATCTAAAGATGCTTCAAATAGATTAGAAAGCTTTTCTATGTCGAAGCTTGATCTATTCTGCTCGTCTGCAATCTTAGAATTGGTATATTCTTGTGCTTGACGAATGGAATCATTTTCAGAAGACAAATAGTTTTTCATCAATTCTTCTTGCAAAGATTTAATGTCTTTCTGTTTATGATCTTCCTCTGATGAACGGAATAAATTGCCAAATAAATTTACATCCCGCTTTTCAGATTTATTGTTCTGAATATCTTCATTATGAGTATTATTTATCATATAATACCCCTCATTGACTGCTCTGTATTATAGCTTTGTCTACTCAATTGCGATGCATCTTCAAGATTATCATCGTCAGTTTTTTCTATAAGCTTATTATTTTCTATTTTAAAATGTCTATTTGCAATCGCTAACAATGACGGACGATGACTGACTAAGATAATTGTTGCACCAATATTTTGATATTTAGTCAAAACTTCTCTTAATTTCACATCTGTTTCATAATCAACTGCTGAGTT
>WTKA01000063.1:21572-26420 GCA_011524605.1 Hyphomicrobiales bacterium
CATAAAGACTAACATCTTGAATATTAATTTTATTGATGCGCTCATTAAGGCCTATACCACCATATTGCTCTTGCTTTAAACTATACACTTCATCAAGCCGCTTTTGCGCTAAATTAAAAACTTGAAATCTGCTCCAAAAACTAAAAGCACGCAAGCAAGGCTGAACAATGCGAGCGGATAACAAAACACTTGCAGCAAGTGTGCCTATAGACATCGACCCTGAAATTACAAATAAAGAACCAATGCAAGCGACAGATATTGTTGTCATCTCAGAACAAATTGCTGCAATGCTTTGATTAAGATTAGCAAAAAAAGAAATTTTTTGATTTGCGAAGGCTGATCTTTGCATAAAATTTTCATATCTTCTTTCCATTAAAGGCTCGATACCAAAAGATTTTACGGTCTGAATACCTGCCAAAACCTCAATCAAAAAATTATAACGCTCATCATCTGAGATGGATCTTTGCTTTAAAAAGCCACTTAATTTTTTACCTGAAAGAATAGTAAGAATAAAAGCGGTAAGAATAATGACTATAGGTATGATTGCAATAATTGGGTTTAAAATAAACATAAGACCCAAAAAAAGAAAAACAAACGGCAAGTCTGCGATAAATGTTGTTGTTTCATCTGAAAGAAATTCACGAATACGATCAATACTCATCATGCGTTCAAGGTGAAGGCCAATACCTGATTTTTTAAATTCAGTATTGTCAGCCTTTAAAATTTTTTCAAACCCACTGATATTTGCATTATGTTCGAATTTCACTGCCCGCCAGGACAAAACAACATGACGGCTATATTTCAATACAACTTCGAGAAGAAGCGCCGTCATAAAGCCAGCCATTAATAAAGACAGGGTTTCAATGGAATTATTCGGAATGATACGATCATAAATTTGTAGCAACACAAATGGTGCAGCAAGCGCAAGCATATTAATGCCAGCAGATGACAAAAAAACTGTAAAATTAAAGATAACGGATATTTTTGACACGGAGCTCGTATTTAAATTTTGCACAAAAATACACCTCAGTGAGAAAAAACAACTAATACAGTGAAAGCATGGTCAAAGCATAAAACAACCATTAAAAATAAAATAAAATATTAACCTTAAAACTGTGTAAATTTTTATATGGTTTTTTGCATAAATAAAAAAAACCTCATTCAAATGAACGAGGCTTTTTTTAATATTAAAATATAAAAAAACTTACGCGCCAAGCTTTTCCATCAAACTTTCTGTTGGCTCAAAATTAGAATAAACAGTCTGCACATCATCAATATCTTCAAGAGCATCAATCATGTTAAAGATTTTTTCTCCTGTTTCATCATCTGTTTGATTAGTATTTTGTGGCTTCCAAATTAAGCCAGCCCCTTGTGCATCACCAAATTGCGCCTCAAGTGCTTTAGCTACCTCATGCAAATCAGAAGGTTCTGTGAAAATAAGATGGCCTTCATCTGTTGTTTCAACATCGCTGGCGCCCGCATCAATAGCGGCATCCATAACGGCATCTTCATCACCAATTGAAGAGGGATATTCAATCTGTCCAACACGATCAAACATAAAAGAAACAGCACCGGTTTCACCCATTGATCCGCCGCGTTTTGAAAATGTAGAACGGACTTCTGAAGCTGTGCGATTACGGTTATCAGTCATCGCTTCAACAATGATTGCAACACCGCCAGGTGCATAGCCCTCATAACGAATTTCTTCAAAATTCTCCATATCATTTGACAAGGATTTTTTAATAGCGCGCTCTATGTTATCTTTTGGCATTGACTGGGCTTTTGCCGCTTGAATAGCAAGGCGCAAACGAGGGTTCATATCTGGCTCAGGCGCACCTAATTTTGCTGCAACTGAAATTTCTTTCGATAGTTTTGCAAACATTTTTGACCGTTTAGCATCTTGCGCGCCTTTGCGATGCATGATGTTTTTGAATTTACTATGCCCTGCCATGGCCGTCCCTTTTCAAAATTGAATAGTTTGAGATGGATAACGCAAAACGGGGCTTTATGTCCAGCCCCGTTTATAAATATTTACGCGCCAAAAACACGCTCAAATAGAGTATCAACATGCTTTGTATGATAGCTCATATCAAACACAGCACGAATATCTTCCTCTTTCATTGCCTTGGTGACATCCTCATCGCCAAGCAGAAAATCAAGGAAAGCCCCTTCCCCATTCCAGACACGCATTGCATTGCGTTGAACAATACGATAGCTATCTTCCCGAGAAATGCCGGCCTGTGTCAAAGCTAATAAGACACGCTGTGAATGAACAAGACCGCCAAGCTGATCCAAATTTTTCATCATATTTTCAGGATAAATAACTAAATTTTCAATCACGCCAGCAAGACGATGCAAGGCAAAATCAAGCGTTACTGTTGCATCAGGACCAATCATTCGTTCTACAGATGAATGGGAAATATCACGCTCATGCCATAGCGCAACATTTTCCATTGCAGGCAGCGCCATACCTCGGATGAGACGCGCAAGGCCTGTCAAATTTTCAGTTAATACCGGATTACGCTTATGCGGCATAGCAGAAGAGCCTTTTTGGCCTTTAGAGAAAAATTCTTCCGCTTCTAAAACTTCTGTGCGCTGCAAATGACGGACCTCTGTAGCAATGCGTTCAATAGAAGAAGCAATCACGCCTAAAACACTGAAATACATAGCATGACGGTCACGCGGAATGACTTGTGTAGAAATTGTTTCCGCTTTCAGACCCATTTTTTCCGCAACATGCGCTTCAACACGAGGGTCAATATTAGCAAAAGTACCAACTGCGCCAGAAATCGCACATGTCGCAATTTCTTCCCTTGCCAGCTGCAACCGCTGCTTATTGCGATCCATTTCAGCATAGGCTTGTGCAAGCTTAAGACCAAAAGTAGTTGGCTCCGCATGAATACCATGGCTTCGGCCGATCGTAAGCGTATCTTTATGTTCAAAAGCACGCTTTTTCAAAGCAGCTAATACACGATCCATGCCTTCTAAAAGCAGGTCAGTTGCTTTGACAAGCTGCATATTAAAACATGTATCTAAAACATCAGACGACGTCATCCCTTGGTGAACAAAACGTGCCTCCGGCCCCACATATTCTGCAAGACTTGTTAAAAATGCAATAACGTCATGCTTAACTTCGCGCTCAATCTCATCGATACGCTCAACGTCAAAATTCCCTTTTTCCCAAATTATTTTTGCAGCCTCTTTAGGAATAACCCCAAGCTCTGCTAAAGCATCACAAGCATGAGCTTCAATTTCAAACCAGATTTGGAATTTGCTTTGCGGTTCCCAAATAGAAACCATCTCATCGCGGGAATAGCGAGGGATCATATCACTGTCCTTTTTTAAGAGAATATTTCAATATATTATGTGTTTCAGCGCATTGATTAGCCCGAATGACCTAAATATGCAACACCTCAAACCATTCTGAGAACAGTTTTTGAATATAAAATATTGATAGAAATATCTTGTATAATAACTCTGATTTGCTAGGCTCAACTAAAAAATTGAGTAAAAACCCCATAGAAATAAAAATGCAAACAAAGCCAACATTAATTGATTGCCAGCCCCCTTATTATGTAGTGACCTTTGCTAATAAAAAGACAGCAACTCAGCAGGGCTATTCAGAGACTTTAATGCAGATATTAGCCCTTGCTCAAAAACAAAAAGGGTTTTTAGGCCTCGATAGCTGCTCTAATGCCGAGAATTTTGGCATTACAAACAGCTATTGGGAAAGCCTTGCAGATATTAAAAATTGGAAACAACAATCCGATCATCTGATCGCCCAAAATAAGGGAAAAGAAAGATGGTATGAATGCTACACAGTCAACATTGCCAAAGTAGAGCATAGCTATGCTTTTAATTCAGGTGAATAGCTTTTAAAAATATATAAAGTCAGCCATTGTTCAATTTTGATTTTGACCTTATATATAGCTCAGAAATCTTATCAGCCTTTGCCAAAGCGCCAAGGCGTAAACATACACACGGCAAAAGGAAATAAAATGTCTGATATCAAATCAATCATTGATGAAAAAGTAAAAGCAAACAAAGTCGTTCTGTTTATGAAAGGCTCAAAAGACTTTCCACAGTGCGGATTTTCTGGACAAGTTGTACAAATTCTAAATTATGTTGGCGTTGATTTTCAAGATCATAACGTACTTGAAAGTGACGAAATGCGCCAAGGCATTAAAGATTACTCAAATTGGCCAACTATTCCTCAGCTTTACGTAGAAGGTGAATTTATTGGTGGCTGTGATATTATTAGAGAAATGTTCCAAGCTGGTGAATTACAAGATCATTTTAGGTCAAAAAATATAGCAATGGAAGCTGCAAGCGAGTAAGCAAGCCTGCTAGAAATATGATATGCTAAAGCCCCTCCTAGATAGAGGGGCTTTTTCATTATGCTTGCTATTTAATTTTTTGCACAAGCGCTGCAAGAAAAGAAGAGAAGCGCAAAACTACTTGCGTCCACTTATCTAAAAACAAAATTGTTTTTTGCCAATATATTTTAGCTTTTTCTACCATATTAAATACATATCCTTTCTTTTGATGAAGTGAAAATAGCTTTCTCAGAGTAGCTCTCTTCTTTCATGCGGGCATATTTTTCTTTTTTAATTCAGCTGCATCTCATGAAATTAGCAGCATATACCAGCTGTATTTTCGCCAATTTTAAAAATAGAAAAAACAATTATTATAGTGCATATATTTGCTTGACAGAATCAGTTTATACCTTTAATCATTCAATTCTTCGATGACGAAAGTCATGTGACGCGGGGGTGTAGCTCAGTTGGTTAGAGTATCGGCCTGTCACGCCGAGGGTCGCGGGTTCGAGCCCCGTCACTCCCGCCATTT